>JBCNOJ010000005.1:0-30744 GCA_039593925.1 Acidovorax sp. | reverse complement strand
CCAGCACGTTGGGCAAGCCCTATGTGCTGGGCGACGCCAGCCACCACAGCACGCCCAGCATCGGCATCGCGCTGTTTGGCCAGCAGTCGTGCAGCGTCGATGAGCTGCTCAAGCACGCCGACCTCGCCATGTACCAGGCCAAGGCGGCGGGCCGCAACACCCAGCGTTTCTTCGATCCCGACATGCAGGCAGCCGCAACGCAGCGCGCGGCGCTGGAGGCCGACCTGCGGCGGGGCCTGCAGGAAGGCGAGCTGGTGCTGTATTACCAGCCCGTGGTGGATGGAAAGGGGCGCCTATTGGGGGCGGAAGCCCTGGTGCGCTGGCGGCATCCGCGCCGCGGGCTGGTGTCGCCAGCGGAATTCATTCCCCTGGCAGAGCAGACCGGGCTCATTCTGCCGCTAGGCCAATGGGTGCTGGAGGCGGCCTGCGCACAGCTGGTGGCGTGGTCGCGCAGCACGCTCACGCGGCAGTTCTTCCTGTCGGTGAATGTGAGCGTGCGGCAGTTTCGGCAGTCGGATTTTGTGGAGCAGGTGCTGGGAACCCTGAATGCCAGCGGCGCCAACCCCGAGCGGTTGAAGCTGGAGCTGACCGAGAGCCTGCTGCTGGCCGACGTGGAGGACATCATTGCGCGCATGGAGCACCTGCGGCGTTACGGCGTGGGCTTCTCGCTGGACGACTTTGGCACCGGCTATTCCAGCCTGAGCTATCTCAAGCGTTTGCCCCTGGACCAGCTCAAGATCGACCAGGGGTTTGTGCGCGACCTGCAGACTGATCCCAACGATGCGGCCATTGTGCGCACCATCCTGGCATTGGCGGACAGCCTTGACCTGGCTGTGGTGGCTGAAGGGGTGGAGACCACAGGGCAGCTCGAATTTCTGCAGCGCCATGGCTGCAAGGCGTTTCAGGGCTACCTTTTCGGCAGGCCCATGCCACCCGAGGTGCTCGAGCGCGCACTTCGGCCTGCGCTATGACAAAAGCCCGTCCATGCATGCGGTTCACAATGGCCGCATGAAAAAACAAGTGTTGGTGGCCGGTGGCGGCATCGGTGGCTTGGCGGCCGCTTTGGGTGCGTCGCGTGCGGGCTGGGATGTGCGCCTTTACGAGAGGACTTCGGAGTTCACCGAGGTCGGAGCAGGTGTGCAGATCGGGCCCAACGTGGTGCGGCGCTTGCAAGCCTGGGGCTTGCACCGCCCGCTGCAGGCCGTAGCGGCTTTCCCCAGCCGCTTACAGGTGCGCAGCGCCGTCAGTGGAAAAGAGTTGGCCCAGTTGCCGCTGGGCTCCACGGCCGTAGAGCGTTACGGTGCCGCCTACGCCACCATCCACCGCGCAGACCTGCATGCTTTGCTGCTGGCGGCGGTCACCAAGTACACCGACACCCAGCTTCACCTGGAGCATGCCATTGACACCTTCACCGATGCCGAGGGCGTGGTGACGGTGCGCACCAGCCGGGGCAAGCAGGTCGAAGGCGATGCCCTCATTGGTGCCGATGGCCTGTGGAGCCGAACACGCACTCAGCTTCTCGGCGCAGTGCCGCCCCGCGTAACGGGCCACCTGGCCTACCGGGCGCTGGTGCCGCAGCACGCGTTGCCCGACGCACTGCGCACAGCACAGGTCACCGCATGGCTTGGGCCTCGCTTGCACGCCGTGCAGTACCCGGTGCGCCGCGGCGAGTTGCAGAACCTGGTGGTGATCGTGCAGGGCCCGGCACCGCAGGACCTGGAGAACTGGGACCATATGGCCAATGCAGCAGGCCTGGAGCACGCACTGCAAGGCACGTGCACCGCGTTGCAGGACGTGGTACGCAGCGTGAGTGCTGCGGAGGGCCCGGGATGGCGCCTGTGGTCGCTGTGCGATCGCCCGCCGGTTCGCAGTGCCGATGAAATGGCACAGGGCTTGGTGGCGTTGCTTGGCGATGCGGCACACCCCATGCGGCCCTACCTCGCCCAAGGTGCTGGCATGGCCATCGAAGACGCGGCAGAGCTGCAGCGTGCCTTGTCCATGCACGACCTCGATGTGGGTCTGCGCTTGCGCCGCTATGCCCTCAACCGCTGGCAGCGCAACGCGCGCGTGCAGGCGCGCTCCACCCGCAACGGGCGCATCTTTCATGCCACGGGACCGGTGCGCTGGGGGCGCGACTGGTCGCTGCGTCTGCTGGGAGAACGTGTGCTGGACGTGCCATGGTTGTACCGCGGAGACGGCTCCAGCGCCAGTTCGCTGTAGATCACTGCATAAAGTGCGTTGGCACGGCCCGGCATCAAATTTTCAGCCCGCATACAGCGGGTGAGGTTGTCAGGACATTCCCCTACAACAAACGGTGGGTGCTGCCCCAAACAAGGTGAACTTGCGCAGTGTGCCACGCTCTATCGGTCTGTGTGCAATGCGCCGAAAAGGCAACGGATGCTGCTGCGAATGGGCTGTTCAAGCCCGGATCGTGGTGCTAAAACGGAGCCAACCCGGTAGCGAATTCCCGTGCAACACCGAGGCACTGCCTGAGCCCGCCAGGCCGTGCTGCCAAAGGAGGCCGTATGGATGCCATCAGCAATTTCGCCGCGCGCTACGCACGTAGCCGTGAAGAGGAAATGTCCATCGACGAGTACCTTGCCGAGTGCAAGCGCGACGCGATGGCCTATGCCACGGCTGCCCAGCGCATGCTCGCCGCCATCGGCGAGCCCGAGATGGTGGACACGCGCAACGACCCGCGCCTGTCGCGCATCTTCGCCAACAAGGTGATCAAGCGCTACCCTGCGTTTGCCGAGTTCTACGGCATGGAAGACGCCATCGAGCAGGTGGTGAGCTTTTTCCGCCATGCAGCTCAGGGGCTGGAAGAGCGCAAGCAGATCCTTTATTTGCTGGGCCCCGTGGGCGGCGGCAAAAGCTCCATTGCCGAGCGGCTCAAGGCCCTGATGCAGAAAGTGCCGTTCTATGCCCTCAAAGGGTCGCCGGTGAATGAATCGCCGCTAGGCCTGTTCGATGCGATGGAGGACGGCCCGGTGCTGGAAGAGCAGTTTGGCATTCCACGCCGCTACCTGCAGCGCGTGCTGTCTCCTTGGGCTGTGAAACGGCTGGAGGAGTATGGCGGAGACATCCGCCAGTTCCGTGTGGTCAAGCGCTACCCCAGCATCCTGAAACAGGTGGGTATCGCCAAGACCGAGCCGGGCGATGAAAACAACCAGGACATCTCCAGTTTGGTGGGTAAGGTCGACATCCGCAAGCTGGAGAATTTTGCCCAGGACGATACCGACGCCTACAGCTACAGCGGCGGCTTGTGCCTGGCCAACCAGGGCTTGCTCGAATTCGTGGAGATGTTCAAGGCGCCCATCAAGGTGCTGCACCCGCTGCTGACGGCCACGCAAGAAGGCAACTACAAGGGCACGGAAGGCTTCGGCGCAATTCCTTTCGATGGCGTGGTGCTGGCGCACAGCAATGAAAGCGAATGGAAGGCGTTTCGCAACAACAAGAACAACGAAGCGTTTCTCGACCGCATCTACATCGTGAAGGTGCCTTATTGCCTGCGTGTGAGCGAAGAAACACGCATCTACGAGAAGCTCATCCGTGAGTCGTCACTGGGCAACGCGGTGTGCGCGCCGGGCACGCTCAAGATGATGTCGCAGTTCGCCATTCTCACTCGGCTGAAGGAGCCCGAGAACTCCAGCATCTTCAGCAAGATGCAGGTCTACGACGGTGAGAGCCTGAAGGACACCGACCCCCGCGCCAAGAGTTACCAGGAGTACCGCGACTACGCGGGCGTGGACGAGGGCATGACGGGCATCTCCACACGCTTTGCGTTCAAGATCCTCTCGAAGGTGTTCAACTTCGACAGCGCCGAGGTGGCGGCCAACCCAGTGCACCTGATGTACGTTCTGGAGCAGCAGATCGAGCGCGAGCAGTTCCCTGCCGAGCTGGAGACCAAGTACACCGGCTACATCAAGGAGTTTCTGTCGCCGCGCTACGCCGAGTTCATCGGCAAGGAGATCCAGACGGCGTATCTGGAGAGCTACAGCGAATACGGTCAGAACATCTTCGACCGCTACGTCACCTACGCCGACTACTGGATCCAGGACAACGAGTACCGCGACACCGACACCGGCGAGGTGTTTGACCGCAGCGCGCTCAACGCCGAACTGGAGAAGATCGAAAAGCCCGCAGGCATTGCCAACCCCAAGGACTTCCGCAACGAGATCGTCAATTTCGTGCTGCGGGCGCGTGCCAACAACCAGGGCCGTAATCCGAGCTGGACCAGCTACGAAAAGCTGCGGCTGGTGATCGAAAAAAAGATGTTCTCCAACACCGAGGAGCTGTTGCCCGTGATCAGCTTCAACGCCAAGGCCAGTGCCGAAGAAGCGCGCAAGCACGAGGACTTCGTCACCCGCATGGTGGACAAAGGCTACACGCCCAAGCAGGTGCGGCTGCTATGTGAGTGGTACCTGCGGGTGCGCAAGAGCAGCTGAGGCCCTGGTCACGCCCTGCGGGTGGTGGCGGCGCGCCTCGTAAGGCACAGGAGCAAGGAGATGCCATTGCAGATCATTGACCGTCGGCTTGCGGGCAAGAACAAATCGGTGGGCAACCGCGAGCGTTTTGTTCGTCGCTACAAGGCCCAGATCGGCGAGGCCGTGCGCCGCGCGGTGTCGCAGCGTGACATCCGCGACATCGAGCAGGCGGAGAACATCACGATCCCGCGCAAGGACATCAGTGAGCCGGTGTTCCACCATGGCCAGGGCGGTATCCGCGACACGGTGCACCCAGGCAACACCGACCATGTGCGCGGTGACCGCATTGCGCGGCCGCAAGGCGGGGCAGGTGGGCGGGGCACGCAGGCCAGCGACAGTGGAGAAGGGCAAGACGACTTCACCTTCACGCTGACCAAGGAAGAGTTCATGCAGATCTTCTTTGAAGACCTGGCATTGCCACACCTGCTGCGCACCCACATTGGCGAGAACCCGCGCTTCAAGCCCCGCCGCTCTGGTTATAGCCAGGACGGAACGCCGAACAACCTGGCCGTGGTGCGCACCATGCGCGGGGCGCTGGGCCGGCGCATAGCACTGGGCAAGGCCCCGCACCGTGAGTTGCAAGGCCTGCAGTGCGACCTGGATGCTCTGCGCGCACGCGGTGACGGTGCCAGCGAAGACGCCATGGCGTTGCAGGGACGCATCGAGCTGCTGCAGCGGCGCGTAGGCCGCATCCCGTTTCTTGACCCCATCGACTTGCGCTTTCGTGCCCGTACGCAGGTGCCGGTGCCTAGCAGCCAGGCGGTGATGTTCTGCCTGATGGATGTCTCAGGCTCCATGGACGAAGAGCGCAAGGACCTGGCCAAACGCTTTTTCATCCTGCTGTACCTGTTCCTCACGCGGCACTACGAGACCATCGACATCGTCTTCATCCGGCACCACACCCAGGCCGCAGAAGTGAGCGAGGAGCAGTTCTTTCACTCCACCGAAAGCGGAGGCACAGTGGTGAGCAGCGCATTGCTGCTGTTGGACCAGATCATCCGCGCGCGCTACCCGTCGGGCGACTGGAACATCTATGTGGCGCAGGCCAGCGATGGCGACAACTTTTCAAACGACAGCGGCAACTGCCGCAATCTGCTGGCTGAGCGCATCCTCCCGCTGACTCGCTACTTTGCGTATGTGCAGGTGGCCGAGGAGGAGCAGAACCTGTGGGACGAATACAGCCAGTTGCTGCCCCTGAACCCGCACTTTGCGATGCGCAAGGTCTCGCAGGCCAGCGAGATCTATCCTGTGTTCCGCGAACTCTTCAAGAAGGAAGGGGTGCAGGTATGAGCGCTGAGCCCGCCCCGTTAAGCAAAACCAGCACCGTGCTGCGGTGCTCGGAGGTCTTTTTGTGACCCACATGGCCCAATACCCCGTGCTGGAGCGCCGCGTCAGCGACAACCCGTGGAAGGCTGCAGCGGTGGGGGAGCGCCGTCACCGCACCGTGCCCAATGCGCCGCTGCCTGCTGGCGCCCGGCCATCGCAACCACTACCTGACCCGAGCGACTGGACGTTCGAACTCATCGAGCAGTACCACGCCGCCATTGCCGCCACGGCCGAGCGCTTTGGGCTTGACACTTACCCCAACCAGCTCGAGATCATCACGGCCGAGCAGATGATGGACGCCTATTCGAGCGTGGGCATGCCCGTGAACTACCGCCACTGGAGCTACGGCAAGGAGTTCTTGGCCACCGAGCGGCGCTACCGCCGAGGCCACATGGGACTGGCGTATGAAATCGTGATCAACGCCAATCCGTGCATCAGCTACCTCATGGAAGAGAACACCACGGCCATGCAGGCGCTGGTGATTGCGCATGCCGCCTATGGGCACAACAGTTTCTTCAAAGGCAACTACCTGTTCCGCATGTGGACCGATGCGTCCAGCATCATCGACTATCTGGTGTATGCCAAGGACTATGTGGCTCAGTGCGAAGAGCGCTATGGCTTGGCCGCGGTGGAGCAGCTCATGGATTCGTGCCATGCGCTGGCCAATTTCGGGGTAGATCGTTACCGCCGCCCATCGCGCAAGACCCTGGAGCGAGAGCGGCAGGACAGGGAGCAGCGCGAAGCCTATGCGCAGCAGCAGGTTAACGAGCTGTGGCGCACCCTGCCCATGCGCCCCGGCAAGGAAGGTGGCGCCGCAGAAAACCTTCGCTTTCCCCAGGAGCCGCAGGAAAACATCCTGTACTTCATCGAAAAGCATGCACCGCTGCTGGAGCCGTGGCAGCGAGAGATCGTGCGCATCGTGCGCAAGATCGCGCAGTATTTCTATCCCCAACGCCAGACGCAGGTGATGAACGAGGGCTGGGCCACCTTCTGGCACTACACCTTGCTCAATACCCTGTACGACGAGGGTTACCTGAGCGATGGTGTGATGGTGGAATGGTTGGGCTCGCACACCAACGTGGTGTTTCAGCCGCCCGTGGGGCACCGTGCCTACAGCGGCATCAACCCTTACGCGCTGGGCTTTGCGATGTACCGCGATATCCAGCGCATCTGCCAGAACCCCACGCCGGAAGACCGGCACTGGTTTCCGGACATCGCAGGTGCCTCCTGGCTGCCCACGCTGGACCATGCCATGCGCAACTTCAAGGACGAGAGCTTCATCGGCCAGTACCTGAGCCCTCGCCTCATGCGCGAAATGCGCCTGTTCTCCGTGCACGACGACGCGCGCCAGAGCGAGTTGCTGATCAGCGATATCCACGACGACAACGGCTACCGCAGCCTGCGCCAGACGCTGTCACAGCAATACGACCTGGGCACGCGCGAGCCCAACATCCAGGTGTGGAACGTGAACCTGCGCGGCGACCGCAGCCTGACCCTGCGCCACACGGCCTATCAAGGCCGCCCGCTGGGAGACGATACGCGCGAAGTGCTGCGGCACGTGGCGCGGCTGTGGGGCTTTGGCGTGCAGATCGAAAGGGTGGACGCCGACGGGCACAACGCCGTGTTGCTGCACCAGGTGCTTCCGCCTTCAGACTGATGTCGCAGCGCACGCTGGTGCAGGGACCACCGCCGTTCTGTGCTACGCCCAATTGTAAGTTTTCGCTATGAAAATCATAGCTATTTGCGCTTGCCAGATAAGCGCTAGAACCTGTTTTTCCTTGTAATCACGTTGGAAGCTCAGGCTGAGGCATGGCGTGCAGCGGACAGTTGGCGCCCACACGCTCGGCCAATGTCTGGCGCAGGGCCTGCAGCGCTGCGATGCGCGCATCGATCTCGCCAAGCTTGATGGAGAGCACCTGGTTCAGCAGCGGAGCGGGGTCAGGAGCGTCCCAAAGCTCCGGCAGACGGTCTCCAATTTCGGCCAGCGTGAATCCCAGTTGCTGCGCGGTGCGGATGTACTGCACCAGGGGCACTGCTTCGGCCGGGTAGTCGCGATAGCCGTTGCCCAGGCGCCGCGCGCAAATCAGGCCTTGTTGCTCGTAAAAACGCAGCGCTTCGCGGCTCAGTCCGGAGGCGGCGGCCAATTCACCGATCAGCATGTCGGCCCTCGCTTGCGGTGGCGTCCGTCGCCTCTTTCTCGAAGTGCGCTCCACTCTGCCCATCTTGGCCAGGCGCTGTGGACTGCGACAGCAACCACCGCAGCACGGCCATCTGTACGGGCAGCAAGAGCTCCTTTTGTGCGTAGCCCACAAACCGCGGATAGGTGGCCGGGTCGACCGCCAGTTCGCGGCCCAGCGTGAAGGGGGGCGTGGGCAAAAGGGCCGGGCGGCCCAGGGCGACCAAATGGTCTTCGGTCAACGGGGCCAGGTCGGGCTGTGTAGTGGCGTCCGCTTCTGCGCTGGCAGGCCAGCTGTCCGTGATCAGCACATCCACCTCGCCGAGGGCTTCCGGTGTATCTGACCGAGCGTGCAGCGCGGAGGGCTCCACAAAGCGCACGTGTGGCAGGCTTTCGTGAAAGCGGCGATGGCACACCTGCACCAGCGTGAACCCCAACACCTGCGCAAGTTCGTGCCACGAGCGGAAAACATTGGTGCTTGGGCCCCACAGGCAGACACGCGCCTGCGCAAGCGGCCGGATTTGGGTGTCCACGTAGTACGCGTCGGTCAGCACCTCGCAGGGATGGCCTTGTGCCGACATGGCGTTGACCACGGGGCGACGGCTTGCCGCAGCGAAGGCGGACATCCGGGTGTGGTCGGACTCGCGCACCACGTACAGCGCATAGAACGGATCGAGGTAGCCAGCCTGGTCCTGCGGCCGTTCGCCCGTCTTGAGCAGGTTGGGCAGTTCTGTGAATGCGAGCCCCAGTTGCCGGAAAGCCGCGATGAACGTGGTGCGTGTGCGGATGCCGTTGCCTTCGAACGACCATGCCACGGTGCCCTGAAGCGGAGCCGACAGCGGCGCACTCACCAGCGACCAGATCGCGCGGATGTCTTCAGGCTGCAGATCGGTGAGTTGAAGAAGGTGCATGCCATGGCCCTGATGCAGAGAAAAATGCAACACAAGAATGCACAAAGTGCTTGACCCTGAAGCGTACTTCAGGCCCGACGCTGCGGGCTTCTTCACTTTGTAGGACCGTACCGCCATGGCTACGTCGATTTCCGCCTTTGCAGCGCACGCCCCCATTGGCATTCCCGCCCTTTCGCCACAACGGGCGCTGCGTGTGGTGCGCGCCAGCGCGTGGTATGACCTGCTCGTTACCTGGCCCTTTGCGCTGCCCTGGAGCTTTGTCTGGCTGCATGCGCAGCTCGCGTCGCTGGCTCACGCGATGGGACTGCCGGGCACTTTGCATCCGCTGGATGCCACACACCTGCTGCTGGCCAATCTGCTCGGTTCGGTGGTGGTGGTGTGGTCAGTGGCGCGCATTGTTGCGCCCTCCCGGCTGCTGGGCGGGCTCGACGGACTGGCGCGCATGCTGTTCGCGGTGTGGCAGATCTACGCGGTGGCCCATGGCGCCAGCACGATCATTCTGGTATTCACGGTGATGGAGTTGTTGTTTGGTGTGCTGCAGTGGTGGCCTGTGGCGCGGGAAGGCACCGAAACGCCAGCGCCCCCGCGGCCAGCATGCCCGCGATCGTGAGCATCACGGCCACGTAAGGGTCGGCTCCATGGGCCTTTGCGATCGAGGCGGCCAGCCCCGTCACCCACTGCATCAGCGCGACCCCCAGGAACAGGGCCATGGTGAACACCGCCATGGCCCGGCCCGTGACGGCGGGTGCGTAGGCCGAACGCACGTCTGCATACTGCAGCACCATGTAGCCCGACAGCAGGCCCACGGCGACCGAACCAGCCACATCCAGCCACTCCGCATGCAGCAGGCCGATGGCGCCGAAAAGCGTTGCGAGCAGCACCGTGAAGCCGGTGATCCAGCGGCGCCGGCGGCCCGGGCCCGGGTCGAGCCGGCCAAACAGCGCGGGCGTGAACAGGGAAACGAGCGACGACAACATGGCCACGTTGCCACTGGCCACCAGGCTGTAGCCATGCCGCTCGATGAGCAAAGGCCCCAGCCACAGCCCGCGCAGCGTGAGAAACGAGGCGTAGGTGGTTAGCGCCAGCAGCATGATGCCGGCCGTGTGGGGCAGCAGAAACAAGGCCCCAAAGCCGCGCACCGCGGCGCCCACCGATTCGCGCGGCACGGCGCCTTGCTGGGGTTGGTCGGGCTCATGCACCTTCCAGAAGATCAGCAGCCAGGCCAGCGCCGACAGTCCTGCCAGCACGGCAAAGCCTGCGCGCCATGAGAACAGCTGCACCAGCCAGGCCAACGGCGTGCCGGTGAACAGCATGCCCAGGCCGCCTACGCCCATCGCCACACCCGAGACCATGGCGAACCGGCTGGCCGGGAAGTGGCGCGCAATGAACACCGTGCACACCAGAAAAGCGGGTGCGCAGCCCACGCCGATGAGCACCTGCCCCAGCAAGACGGTGCCGTAGCCCGGCGCCAGCGCCGACAGCAGCGCACCCGCAATGGCCAACGGAAACGCCGCCAGCAGCGTGCGCCGAACACCATACAGGTCGATGCCCACGCCCATGAACAGCTGCATGGTGCCAAACGCAAATGCGAATGCCCCGGCAAACACCCCCAGTGCCTGCGCTGAAAGGCCGAACTCCGCCTGCAGCCCCGTGGCCATGATGGCCGTGATCGTGCGAAACGCCTGGCTCAGGCCAAAGCCGGATACCAGGACCAACAGCATGGCCCAGGCTGTGTGAGCGGGTAGCGACGCAGCGGCAAAAGCAGGCGAAGGCGGAGACGAGGAGGTAGAGGACGGGGCGTGCACAGGAAGAGGGAGCGGAAGCTGCGAATGCGAAGAAGGCCTGAGAAGGCAGAGCCACCAAGGTTAAACCTTTCACGCAGAGGTGTCTGTTCAGGGCGTGTCATCTGGTCCATGGAGGGCGCCCGGGCCATCTGAATCGCCGTGGGCTTCCATCGTTGGCGAAGGGGGGCGGAGTGAAAGCCCGTGCGTTTTACTGCGGTTTTGGCGTGTCATCCGGGCGCAATACGCTGGTCCGAGACTTCCTGCCTTTCAGGTCCGCGGGATGCCGGGGGGCTGACGGCACACCGGTTTGGTGCGCAGTGGCGCAGTGGCGCGCTGCGCGTATGCAGGCAATCCCTAGCAGGGATCACCCCAATCGACGCTGGCAGTGGCATGGGGCACTCTTGCAACCGTGCCCCCGGGGTCGGTGCACGGCCTTTCTTCCCATTGGTGGAAATTGGCAAGCTTTGTGCTTGTGAGCCGTGCAGGGCCCGTCGGTGGGCCCCCGGCCGGGGTTGACGGTGAAGGAGTTGACGGATGAAGAAGTTGGTACCACTGGGTTCGAGCGTGCTGGTGGCTTTGCTGGCCACGGGTTGCGCAACGGCGCCCGCTGAGAAGGTGTCGTTCAACGAAACCGGCAGCATGCAGTTTGCTTGCGGCAATGGCGACAAGGTGGAGATGCAGTTCTTCCCTGAGCAGAACATGGGTGTTCTGGTGCGCAACGGCTGGACCGTGGGTCTGCCTGCGCAGGCCACCGACAGCGGCTACGCCTACAGCAACGGCCCCACCACGGTGCGTGGGGACGGAAACGAGATGACCATCCAGATCGGCTACCTCACCCCCATCTGGTGCCGTGGCCGCCCGATGCTGGTGTCGGGGCGCTGACCCGCGCCTGGCAAGCCGGGCGCCACTCCGCCGACCTGGCCGAACTGAGCCCGAACAAGTCGCCCAGCAACCCCGTTGGAGGGCACCTTATCCATCGGTGCAAATAGGATTGCTGCAAAAAAGATAGCTATCAGCGCTTGATCACCAAGCGCTGGGAGCTTTTTTTATGCCTGAAGCACACCGAGGGACGTAGTGCCCAGGCATTGAAAGAAACTGTGACGAGGCGCTGCTGCTGCTGCTGTTGCTGTTGCTGTTGCTGTTGCAGCGCTGGGCCGGCACCGCAGGCCGACCCCCATTTGGAGCGGCGCCCTTTGTGGATCACCGCCCGGCGGTGCAGGCTGCGGGTGGCGCCCCCCCGGTGCCCTTGTACAGCGTTGTTGGCACGAGCAGGTTGGCACCCGCAGCGTCGCGCACGCTCAGGCTCACCTCGGTGCTGTCCACGCCCGCATTGCCAAATTGCAGGTGTAACCAGGCTGGCGTGCGCCGGGTCTGAGCCTGTCCGTTGACCGTTTCGGTGGTCTCCAGCGTGCCCGACAGCGTCGCCATGCCCTTGTCATCAATGGCCCAAGGCCCGGTGGAAGTAAACCGATTGCAGCCGGCCAAGTACTCCACGTGCTCTGGCTCCAGCCGCAGGATGTAACTGGGGCATTGGCCTGCGCATGGCATACCGCTGGAGAAACCCGGCCCGTAAACTTGGAAGATGCCGCTGATGGGGCCCGTGCCCGTGCCGCCCGTGCCCGGGCCGCAGGCGGTCAGGGCCAGCACCACCACCAAGGGCAGGGCCAGGAGCTTCAGGGTGCGCGCCAAGGCGCTACGAAGGCCGCTCATCTTGGTCTGCCGCATAGAAGTAGCTGCCGAAGCGCGCACGGCGGGTGCGTTGGTCGGGGGGGGTGTGTTGCTGGTCATGGTCGTAGCGGGCCTGGGCCTCGGTCATCACGGTCTTGAAGGCCTGGCGCCAGGCCCTGGAGGCGGTCACATGCAGGCGCCGGGTGGATTCTTCGCTGAGCTGGTCCACGAAGATGGACTGCTCCAGATAGTTGTGGTCGCCTTGGAGGTTCAGGCTGGCAGCTGCGATGTGGTCGTGCAGGTTGTCCTGCATCAGCTGCGCCATTTCGGCAAACCCCTGGCGCGGCACGAAGCCGGCCGCCAGCAGTGTCACTTCGGCACCGTCCTCGCGCGCCATGCCCAGGCGCACCAGCTCATCCAGCACGGCTCGGGGCCGTACATCGCTGCTGATGCTGGCCACCAGGCCGTCGAAATGGGGTCCCTCTGCGGTTCGGGGAAGGGTCAGAGGCTGGCCTTCATCGTCCAGGCAGTCGGGCTGGCTCAGCCACCGGGCCACCACTTGGCTGGCCATGTTCAAGGGCGTTTCGTATTCCCCATCGTCCGTTGCGGGTTCGGCCAGACGACCCAGATTGCGCACATCCCGACGGTGCACCCCCGACATGAGGCTTACGGCACTGTCGGTGGGCTTCTTCCCGCTGCTTTGCAGCTCTTCGTGGGCAGCGTCGAGAAACACCTTCTTCATCGCCGCTGCAAACGCCGGGTAGGCCACGCCATTGCGCAGCAGCAGGCGCGCGAGCGGGCGCAGCACGCGCAGTGTGCTGGCCAGGACGATGGCGGAGCGGGAGGACATGAACGCAGAAAGAACGAGGCAGACCGCTGAATCTAACCGCAAGCGGTGGTGACGGGCTAGGTCAATTGCATGATTGACCTGGTAAAAATATGTGGGATATTATCCCACGCATCTGCGGTATGGCGTGTGCTCGGAATGACGCAACTTCCGGATTGAAAGAACGCCTTGCACGCTGCACCGCAGATACCTTTCTGGAGAAACACAATGCTGAATTTGGGACGGAAAAACCCATCCGCCTGGGCAATGGCCCCGGGCTGGATGGCTGTGTGCGCAGCCGCCTTTGTGGCTGGCTGCGGTGGTGGTGGCGGAGAAGGCGGCGTGCCGCAGACGCCCAATGAGGCGCGGCTTGAAGCCGTGCGGCCCGGCGATCTGGTGGCGTACTTCAAGGCCAAGGCGGCTCAGCGCGTGGCGGCGGGCCTTTTGGGCTTGCCCATCACCGTGCCGACCGTGGACGGCCCCGCGCGCGCTGGCAGCGTGGTGGTCAACACGGGCGTCCCCTTGGTCGGGCCCGCTGTGCAGGAGGACGGCCTGCTGCAGCACGACGGCCCCATGCTGTATGCACTGCACCGCGCCTATGCCGCCAACACCACACGCGAGCCGCCACGCTTTTCCGCGATGGTGCGCAATGCAGACGGCAGCCTGCAGAGCGTGGGCCGCGTAGCGCTGGACACCAAGTTTGTTCCCCAGGGCTTTTATGTGGCTGCCGGGAGCACCCGCGCTGCGATTCTGTCTCAGCAAGACCCGTACGCCGACCGCCAGCCCATTGCTGGTACACCACCCGGCCTCACGGTGTTGCCCGAATACAGCCGGACGCTGTCGCTGGATGTTTTCTCCATAGGCAAGGATGTAGCGCCCGCCCAGCTCAAGCAGATGCGCGTGGACGGCATCCTGGTGGGGAGCCGACTCATCGGCAATACGTTGTACGTGGTCAGCACGTGGTCGCCCGACCTTTCGCGCTTCAACCTGCCCGCTGGCGCACCGGCTTCGGCTGTAGATGCGGCGCTGAAAGACCTGAAGCCAGCGGACATCCTGCCCACCGTGCGCGTGGATGGCGGGCTGCCACAACCCCTGGTTTCGGAAGCCGATTGCCTTGTGCAGGCTTCCAACGCATCGCTGGCGATGCAGCTGACGACGGTGACCGCCATCGACCTGACGTCGTCGGGACTCGCGCGCAGCAGCCGCTGCTTCGTGGGTGGCAGCGAAGGCCTTTATGTGGGCGTGAGCAGCGTCTACCTGGCCAGCTCGCGCCAGTACCGCTACGGGGGCGATGTGGCCAATGCCGTCTTCCCGACGGGCAGCCGCACCGACATCCACAAGTTCGCGCTGCGTGCGGGGCAAGTGGACTACAGCGCATCGGGCGTGGTCGACGGACACCTCGGCTGGGACGTGACACGGCTGGCCCAGCGCATGAACGAGTACCAGGGCGACCTGCGCATCGTCACCTTCACGGGGCAGACCGGCCAGAGCGGCGCGCCGCCAGTCACCATCCAGAACAAGCCGGTATCGACGGCCGTGCTGTCGGTGCTGCGGGACCCGCCCACTGACAGCAAGCTGGAGTTGCTGTCAAAGTTGCCCATCCGCCAGCGTCTGTCGCCCACCGGGCAGGCGGGCCAGCAGATCGACACCGTGCACTTCGCGGGCCCCCGCGCCTACGCCGCCACCTTCCTGTCCACCGACCCGGTGTACCTGATCGATTTGAGCAACCCCGCCAACCCCGCCATGGGTGGCGAGCTGGCGGCCGGTGGTGCATCCGCCCATCTGTACCCGCTGCCCAACGGCCTGTTACTGGGCATTGGCAAGGAAAGCAGCGAGACCAGTGAAGCCGAAGGTGTGCCGGTGGCGCTTTTCAATGTGCGCAATCTCGCCCAACCCGAGCGGGTGGTGGCCGAACGCATCGGCGCACGCGGCACACTGACCGGACTGGGTGGCCCGCGCCCGGTGCTGAACGTGCAACAACCGCAGGCCGGCAAAGTATGGATCGCCTTCCCTGCACGGGTGATGCAGTCACGTTTCGTCGTTGGCACGCCACCGCCCTACAGCGGCCTGCAAGGCGCCGTGCGCTGGGAGGTGGACACCACCAACGCCACGCTCAAGCGGCGCTCGATGCTGGTTTCCACAACCATACCGATGAGCGGGGACACTTCCAGTGTGCTGGCGCAGTACGAACTTGCCAACGAACGCAGCCTGCAGGTTGACGATGCCGTGTATGAGCTGTCAGGTGGACAGACCTTCTTCCTCAAGGGGAACTAGCGCGCAGACGGCTGATACGGCTTTCGACCGGCCCGCCAGAGCGGTCAGGGCCGTCAGTGCAGAGAGCGCCTTGAACACGCGCTCATGGTATTAAAAAGATAGCTGCCAGCGCTTTATCCACGGGCGCTGGCAGCTATTTCGGTTTCTATTTCAACAAGGCTTCAGGCACTGGCCTCGGCGCGCAGCCGCTGCAGTTCTGCTTCGGCCACATCAATGCGCACCGTGCCCTGCGCCACCAGCACCTGTGCCACGCGGTCAATCTCCTCGCCCACGGCGCCCGCCATCATGGCGATGTTTTGTGCGTGCAGGGCCATGTGCCCTTTCTGGATGCCGGTGGTGGCCAGGGCCTTCATGGCTGAGAAGTTTTGCGCCAGGCCCACCGCGGCGATGATCTGGGCCAGTTCGCGGGCCGAAGTCACACCCAGGATCTTGAGCGCGGTCTTGGCGGTGGGGTGCAGCTTGGTGGCGCCGCCCACCAAGCCCACGGCCATGGGTACTTCGATGGAGCCGGCCAGATCGCCATCGTTCGTGACTTCCCACGTCGTCAGGCTGCCGTAGTGCCCGTTGCGGGCTGCGTAGGCATGGGCGCCAGCTTCCACGGCGCGGGTGTCATTGCCGGTGGCCAGCACCACCGCGCTGATGCCGTTCATGATGCCCTTGTTGTGCGTGGCTGCGCGGTAAGGGTCGGCCGCTGCAAAGTGGTAAGCCGCCAGCATGCCGTCGCGCACCGCTTCGCCGCCAATGTCGGCCGTGCGCCACACGCAGCGTGCACGGGCCAGGCGGCGATCGGCCAGGTTGGACAGGATGCGCAGGTTGGTCTGCCCGCCCGTCCAGGCGGCAATCTGCGGCGCCAGTTTTTCGGCCATGGTGTTCACGGCATTGGCGCCCATGGCGTCGCGCGTGTCCACGATGATGTGGGTGATCACCATCGTGCCGCCGCGCGTATCCATCACGCGCACTTCCAGGTCGCGAAAGCCGCCACCGAGCTTCACCAGAATGGGGTCGCAGCCGTCGCACAGCGCACGGATGTCTTCCTTGTGCTCCAGGATGCGGATGCGTGCGTGCTGCGGGTCGCGCACCTGCGTGAGCTGGATCTGCGCAATCATTTCCGTGCCCGACATGGAGGTGATGAATCCACCATGGTCATAGCACTGGCGTGCCGCGTTGCACACGGCTGCCACCACTGAGGATTCTTCAGTGGCCATGGGAATCAACCGGTCGCGCCCGTCGATCTTCATGTTGGTGGCAATGCCCACCGGAATGTTCATGGTGCCCACCACGTTCTCGATGAGGTGGTCGGCCAGCTCGGCCGGCAGGTTACCGGTGTTCAGCAGGTGGGCCTTGTCGTCATCGGCAAGGCCTGCAAACTGGGCCACGGCATCGATGCGGGCGGGGATGGCAAGCTTGTGAAAACCGCCAATGCGGCTGCTGGGGTGTGTGGTGGAGGTCATTGAGATGTCTTGAATAAAACGGTGGACAAGCGGCTCAGCGCGACGCCATCAGGCGCGGCAGGTAGGTGACCATTTCCGGGAAGGCGGCGCAGATCAGCAGGCCGACGAACTGCAGCCCGAAGAACGGCAAGATGCCCCAGTAAACGGCGTTCATGCCGATGTGGCTGGGCAAGGTGCCCTTGATGTAGAACAGCGTGTAGCCAAAGGGTGGGCTGATGTAACCCATCTGAATGGTGATGGCGTACAGCACGCCAAACCACAGCTCGTCAAAGCCCAGCAGCCGCACGATGGGCAGGAACACCGGCACGGTGAGCAGGATGATTCCCAGCTCGTCCAGCACTGTGCCCAAAAACACCAGCAACAGCATCATGGCGGCGAGGATGAGCCAGCGGTTCACGTCCAGCCCCTGGATGAACTGCAGCAGCGTGTCGGCACCACCGAGGCCCGTGAAGATGGCCACATAGGCCTTGGCGCCCAGCGTGATCCACAGGATCATGGCCGTGGCCTTGAGTGCATCGGTGCCCGCACCACGCAGCATCTCCAGCTTGATGCGGCGCTTGATCAGGCTGGGCAGCATTGCCCCGGCGACGCCGACGGCGGCAGATTCTGTGGGCGTTGCGATGCCGAAGAAGATGGAGCCCAGGATCATCACGATCAGCATCGCAGGGATGATGAGCGCCTTGAGCGCCAGCAGCTTCTCGCGCATGGGGGCTTGGCGGGTGCTGGGGTCCACCGGCACCCACTCGGGCTTGATCCAGCCCACCACCACGATGTACGCGATGTACAGGCTGGCCAGAATGATGCCCGGCACGATGCCTGCGATCAGCATCTGCCCAATCGAGATCTGCGCCGTGACGGCATACACGATGGTCAGCACCGAAGGCGGAATCAGGATGCCCAGTGTGCCCGAGGCGCAGATGGTGCCCAGAGCCAGCTCAGGCTTGTACCCGCGCCGCAGCATCTCGGGCAGCGCCAGAATGCCCATGGCCGTTACCGCCGCGCCCACGACACCGGTCATGGCGGCCATCACCACGCAGATGATGACGGTGCCGATCGCCAGCCCGCCCTTCAAGCGCCCAAACCACAGCTCCATTGCGCGGTACAGGTCTTCGATGACGCCCGAGCGCTGCAGCAGGCAGGCCATGAGGATGAACAGCGGGATCGCGAGCAGCGCTTCGGACTTCATCGTGTCGAAGATCTGCAGCACCAGCACGATGACCGCGTTGGGCTCCCACAGCGTCACGGTGAACAGCAGCGACAAGCCACCCAGCACAAAGGCAATGGGCAGGCCGGTGAGCATGAACAGCGTGAGGCTGCCGAACATCAGCACCAGAATCATGTTGGAGGTCATGGGTGCGCCTCCGCAGGAGACGCATCAGCGGTTGCTTCGCCAAACAGCGTACGGAAGAACTCCACCACGGCCTGCAACAGCATCAGCGCCAGGGCGAGCGGCACGGCGGCCTTCACGGGCCAGATGGGCGGGTTCCATGCCGAAAAGCTGGTCTCGCGGTAGGTGAACGCGTTGTAGGCCGCCGGAATGCTGAAGTACAGCAGGATGGCGCAGAACAGCACGATGATCGGAAAGTTGACCAGGTCCAGCCGTCGGTGCCAGGCGGGGCTCAGGCGCTGGCGAGCCACATCCAGCGCCACGTGGCCCTTGAGGTGCAGCAGGTACGGCCCGCCCAGCAGAAAGTAGGGGCCGAACAGCAGCACGGCCAGCTCCATGCCCCACACGGTGGGCGCGTTGAAGAAATAGCGCGCAATGACCTCGTAGAGCATGACGGGAACCACAACGGCCATCAACCACACCGTGGCCTGGAAGATCCAGCGGTTCAAGGTGGTGATGGCGGATGTGGAGGCAAAAAGCCATGAAGGCATGGATGCGACTCCTCTGCGAAAAGAGCAGAACGAAAGGGGTGCCCCGACGCGCGTCAACGCCGGGGCACGGGCTTCAGCAGACGCTGTTAGCGACCAGGCGATCAGGCGATCAGGCCCAGATCTTTCATGAAGGCCACCTGGCTGTCCAGAATCTTGGTGGCCAGTGCGTCGCCCTTGGTGGCGGTGCGCCATGCGGCCATGGCCTTGGGACGCGCGGCGGCCACGTCGGCCGCGGCAAAGCGGATGATTTCGCAGCCCTTGGCCTGGTACTTGGCCAGCACCGACGCATCGCTCACCAGAATGTGCTGGCGCAGCGCGGCCGAAATCTCGCGCGCGGCCACGGCCAGCGCGGCCTTGAACTCGGCGGGCAGCTTGTCGTGCGCGGCGCGGTTGGCCACATAGCTGGTGGCCGTGGTGGGCTGATGAAAGCCTGGCACCACCACGTACTTGGCCACTTCAGCCAGGCCCGCTTCGAAGTTGGCCGTCAGGTCGCCGCGGTCGGCCATGTCGATCACGCCCTTGTCGAGCGCCGAGTACACCTCGCCCGTGGGCAGCGGCGTGACCGAGACGCCCATGGCACCCATCACCGCCGAGGCCAATCCCACAAAGCGGCCCTTCTTGCCGGTGAGGTCGGAGATCTTGCGGATCGGCACCTTGGAGTGCAGTGGCTCCTGGCCGTACACCGTGGGGGCGATGTAGTGCAGGCCTGCCGGTGCGTAGGCCTGGCGCACCAGCTCCAGCCCGCCGCGCTCGTAGAACCAGGCTTCGTATTCGTCGCTTTCGGCAAAACCGAAGGGGATGGTGCTGGTGAAGGCGAAGGCGGGGATCTTGCCTGCTTCGTAGCCGTCAAAGGTTTTCATCAGCTCGAAGGCGCCACCGCGCACGGCGTCGAACGCCTGGGCTGCGGGCACGATCTGCCCGGCAGCGAACAGGTTGATCTTGAAGCGGCCGCCGGTCAGCTCAGCCACACGGGCGACGAAGCGTTCTTCAAACTTTTGCGGCGTGGTTCCGCCGTCCCACAGCGCCTGCATGCGCCAAGTGACGGTGGCTTGCGCCTGGCTGGCCAGGGGCGCGGCAGCGCCCACTGCGGCTGCGGCGGCCAGGGAGGATTTGAGGATGTTGCGTCGCTGGACGGCTTTGTCTGCCATGTCTTGTCTCCTTGGGTTTGAAAGGGGTCTCCCCATCTTTGTGGGGTTCGTGCAGGTCTCGGCCCTGGGGCGGCGAGTGTTGAAAAGTATATGGACAATCCCGCACTGGTATGGATACAGTTTGGGCACAGATAACAAAACTGTACCCATAAATACAAGGGTACGCATCAGGAGACACCATGCCCGCCACCAACAAAGAAACTTCTCCCGACAGCAAGGTCGAGGCGCTGGTGCGGCGCATTGCCGAGGCGATTGACCAAGGCAGCGTGGTGGCTGGTTCGCGCCTTCGGTCCATCCGCGATGCGGCCGCCAAAGAGGACGTGGCACGCAACACGGTGGTGGAGGCCTACAACCGCCTGGCCGCGCGTGGCTACGTGGAGGCGAGGCCCGGCTCGGGCTACTACGTGCGCAAGCCCAGCAGCGGCAGCGCACATGCGCAGGCCCCCGCACCGCATGTGACCGAAGCGGTGGACGTGGTCTCGCTGCTGCGGGAGCAACTGGAGCAGCACTACGAAGTGCGGGTGGGCGACGGGCGCCCGCCCGCGTCGTGGATGGAAGGCTCTGAACTGGGCAGCTACCTGCGCCGCGCGCGTGCGCAGGGCCTGTCGGAGATCGAACACGGCTACGGCACGCCCTGGGGCTACCTGCCGCTGCGCGAAACCATTGCACGCATGCTGGGCGAACGCACCATCCCCGTCAGCGCGCGCCAGGTGCTGCTGACGCAGGGTGCCAACCATGCGCTGGATCTGATCGTGCGGCACCTGCTGGATGCGGGCGACGAGGTGCTGGTGGATGCTCCTGGCTACTACCCGTTGTACGGCAAGCTCAAACTGGCCAAGGTGGAGATGCTGGGTGTGCCGCGCCTGGCCGACGGGCCTGACATGGATGCGCTACAGGCCCTGCTCGAAAAGCACCGCCCCAAGGTGTTCTTCACGCAGTCGCTGGCGCACAACCCCACGGGCAGCTCCATCAGCCTGCCCAAGGCGCACCGCTTGCTACAACTGGCCGCAGCCCACGGATTTCTGGTGGTGGAGGACGACCCTTTTGCCGACCTGCAGCCCCCTGGGGCGCCGCGCCTGGCGGCGCTGGACCAGCTGGAGCGGGTGATCTACGTGAGCAGCTTTTCCAAGACGCTGTCGGCCGGGCTGCGCGTGGGCTATATCGCGGGCGCAGCACACCGCATCAACGCGCTGTGCGATTTGAAAATGGTGACGGTGGTTTCGACCTCGGACTTTGTGGAGCGTGTGGTGCACCAGCTGATTTCTGCAGGCCAGTACAGGCGGCACCTGAACCGCCTCAAGGCCAAGTTGGACGCGGCACTGGGCCCGGCCCAAAAAGCACTCGCCCGCCTGGGCCTCACGGTCCACCCCAGCCAGCCCGGTGGCTACTACCTGTGGGTGGAGCTGCCGCAGGGGTTGACCGAGCTTGGCCTGGCGCGCAGCGCGGCTGAGCGCGGCATTTTCCTGGCACCGGGCAGTGTGTTCTACCCACAGCGCCAGGGGGCGCGGGCCGCCATTCGCGTGAACGTGGCTTATGCCAACGACCCGCGCTTTCTGCGGTTTCTGCAGGGCGCGCTCAAGGCCACGGGTTGAGCGCCGCGGCGGCCCTTCATCGCTCGCGTTAAAGGTCTGTGCGCAGCTTCCAGATCTCGGGGAACAGCACCACGTCCAGCATCTTGCGCAGGTAGCTCACGCCGCCCGTGCCGCCCGTGCCGCGCTTGAAGCCGATCACGCGCTCCACCGTGGTCACGTGCCGGAAGCGCCAGAGGCGGAAGGCGTCTTCCAGGTCGGTGAGCTCCTCGCCCAGCTGGTACAGCTCCCAATGCTCTTTGGGGTTGCGGTAGACGGCCAGCCAGGCCTGCTCCACGCCGTCGCTCTCCACATAGGGCTGCGTCCAGTCTCGCTCCAGGTGGGTGGCGGGCACAGGGATGCCACGGCGCGCCAACAGGCGCAGGGCCTCGTCGTACAGCGACGGTGCCTCGTAAGCGGCCTGCACCTGTGCGAGCAGGTCGGCGCGGTGTTCGTGCGGCTTGAGCATCGCGCGGTTCTTGTTGCCCAGGGCGAACTCGATGCTGCGGTACTGGTAACTCTGGAACCCGCTGGACTGGCCCAGGTAAGGCCGCATCGCGGTGTATTCGGGCGGCGTCATGGTGGCCAGCACGTCCCACGCGTGCACCAGCTGTTCCATGATCTTGGAGACGCGCGCCAGCATCTTGAAGGCCATCTGCAGTTCGTCGTTGGCGATGTGCGAAATGGCAGCGCGCAGCTCGTGCAACATCAGCTTCATCCACAGCTCGCTGGTCTGGTGCTGCACGATGAACAGCATCTCGTCGTGCGCGGGCGACAGGGGCTTTTGTGCGGTGAGGATGGCGTCGAGCTGCAGGTAGTCGCCATAGCTCATGCTTTGGCTGAAGTCGAGCTGGGCGCGCTCCTCGTGAACGATGGATTCGGGCAGGGCAGCAGATGCCGCGTTGTTGTTGTCACCCGCAGGGGTTTGCGAGAAAGGGCACATGGTGGTGGTTAGCCTTTCCAATCAGGTGACGGCATGCGTCTGGTTGAACTCGGCCTTTTGCCACTCGCCACTCTCCAGCACCTGGCGCAGGTGCTCCACGGCATTCCACACGTCTTCAAAGCCCAGGTACAGCGGCGTGAAGCCAAAGCGCAGGATGTCCTTGTGGCGGCCCGTGCCGCCGTCGCCCTTGCGGAAGTCACCGATCACGCCGCGCGCAATCAGCGCCTGCACGATGGCGTAGGCGCCGCTGCCCTGGCCGTTCACGCCAGCGCCTTCGTCGCGCGTCAGGCACACCTGCGATCCGCGCTGGGCATGGTCACGCGGCGTGGCCAGGCCCAGGCCATGGCCTGCGCAGCGTTCTTCCACGAGCTGGATAAACAGGTCGGTGAGCGCCAGCGACTTGGCGCGCAGCGCGGCCATGCCGCCCAGGTTTTGCGCGGCGGTGAACACATCCAGCCCGCATTGCAGGGCCGACAGGCTGATGATGGGCTGCGTGCCGCACAGGTAGCGTGTGATGCCCGGGGCGGGTTGGTAGTCGGGCGTGAAGGCAAACGGTGCAGCGTGACCCCACCAGCCGGACAGCGGCTGCCAGAAGCGGTCGGCATGGCGTGGGTGCACCCACACAAAGGCTGGTGCGCCGGGGCCGCCGTTGAGGTACTTGTAGCCGCAGCCAATCGAGAAATCTGCGCCTGCGCCGTTCAGATCGACCGGCACCGCGCCCACGCTGTGTGCCAGGTCCCACACGCACAGAATGCCCTGGGCGTGCGCCGCAGCGGTGATGGCGGCCATGTCGTGCATGGCGCCGGTGCGGTAGTTCACGTGCGTGAGCATCAGCACGGCCACGTCGCTGGTCAGCGATGCGGCAATTTCTTCAGGCTCCACCAGCACCAGCTCCAGCCCGCGTTCCTTGCACAGGCCTTCGGCAATGTAGAGGTCGGTGGGGAAGTTGCTGCGCTCGCTCACGATGCGCTTGCGGACGGGGCTGTCTTCGCGGGCGATGTTGAGCGCCGCGCTCAGCACCTTGTAGAGGTTGATGGAGGTGCTGTCGGTGCACACCACTTCATCCTTGCCTGCGCCGATCAGCGGGGCGAGCTGGTTGCCCAGGCGCTGGGGCAGGTCAAACCAGCTGGCGGTGTTCCACGATTTGATGAGGTCGGTGCCCCATTCGCGGGTGACCACATCGGCCACGCGCGCGGCAGCGGCCTTGGGGGCCACGCCCAGCGAATTGCCGTCGAGGTAGATCACGCCGGGTGACAGGGCAAAGTGGTCGCGCAGAGCGCGCAGCGGGTCTTGGGCGTCGCGGGTGTGGCAGTCTTGAAGGGTGATGGACATGGGCGTTGTGGGAGGTGATTGCTATGTTATTGATAGCTGTTGGCGCATGTTTTACTAGCGCTTCCAGCCAAAAATGCTTGAAATTCTGTGTGTCGCGCTAGTCCAGCGCCCGCAGCACGGCCCGCACGGGGGATGCATCGGCCGTGGTCAGCTTGAGCGGCAGGGCGATGAGTTCGTAGTCGCCCTCGGGCACAGCGTCGAGCACTAGGTTTTCGAGCACACGCAGGCCCCGGCGGCGGATGACCTGGTGGCTGTCCAGCGTCTTGCTGTCGGCCGGGTCGATGCTGGCGGTGTCGATACCCACCAGCAGCACGCCCAGGTCGGCCAGGCGCTCGATGGTGTCGGGCGCGTAGGCGGCCAGCTGGCCGTCCCAGCGGTCCACGGGCAGGTGTTCGTAGGTGCGCACCAGCACGCGCGGGGGCAGGGTGCCATTCACTGCGTGGGCAATGTGCTCCCAGGTGATGAGCGGGCTGCAGCCGATGGCGTGGATCACGCGGCAGGGACCCAGAAACGCGTCGAGCGACACGTCACCAATGGTGGCGCCCTGCGCGTCGTAGTGCAGCGGTGCATCAGCGTGGGCGCCCACATGGGGCGACATCGTGATGGCGCTCACATTGACCGGGCAGCCGGGGCCGATGGTGGCGCACCACTGCTGGCTGTAGGCCGTGTCGCCGGGGAACACGGGGCTGCCGGCGTGCACGGGCGGCGAAATATCCCAGAGCTGGCGGGCGGGGGGAGAGGAGGGCATTGGCATGGGACAAAGTTTGCATGTCCCGAAAAACCCGTGGTGTCGGTTATTTCCAACACCCAACGGAATTTTGTTGAAGCCTAAACTAATTTGGCCGATGCCCCGGACTCAGCCGTACAAGCGCGATCCGGCCGTCAGCACGGCATGTGCGCGGGTTTCGCCCAGGGCGTCCACCACCGGGGCCCACACGCTGCGGTAGGCGGGCATGGCCGCGGTTTCAAACGATGTGTGGGGCCAGTCAGAGCCCCATACCAGCCGGTCTGCGGCCAGTGTGGCCACCCGCTGGATGTTGTCGCAAAGCCCGTGGTAGGGCGCCTGGTCGCCCAGCCGGTACCAGCCAGACAGTTTGATCCACGCGCCTAGGTCGGCCAGGCGCTGCACGGCGTTCCAGGCCGCGTCGGTACCCGGCAACTGCGCATGCAGGCCTGCCAGATGGTCCAGCACGCAGGGCAGGCCGGTTCGATGGTGGACATCGGCAATCTGTGCGAGCTGGCCGGGGTGGGCATACCACTGCACGTGCCACCCGAGTTCGCGCAGTGGGCCAGCCAGCGTGTCGAGCGCCTGGTGCCCGTTGCCCACGGGGGATACCAGGTTGAAGCGCACGCCGCGCACGCCCGCTGCATGCATGGCGTGCAATGTGGCCGGGGCCACCGTGCCATCCACCACCACCACCCCGCGGTGCTGGCCTTGGCTGCCCTGCAGCGCACGCAGCAGCAGCCCGTTGTCGGTGCCGTAGACGCTGGGCTGCACCAGCACAAGGTGGCCCACGCCCAGGCTGGCTGCTTCGGCCTCAATGCGCTCGATGGGGTGGTGGGCAGGCTGGTAGTGGCCCGTCTGGGCAGGCACGGTGCCATCAAAGATGTGGACGTGCGTGTCCCAGCCATGCGGTGGCGCGGCTGATTGGGGTGGGTGGCCGGTGGTGCGTGGTGCCATGTTCAGCCTGCCACGATCTTGCGTTCGCGGATCACCTTGGCCCACAGGGCCTGCTGCGTTTGGATGAACTTGCCCGCGCTGGCTTGCGTGGCGTCGGGGAATGCATCGCCGCCCAAGGCGCGGATGCGGCCCAGCACTTCGGAGTCGGCAAGCGCCTTGCGGATGGCGGCCACCAGCAGCGTCCGGGTATCGGCTGAGATGCCGGCGGGCGCCAGGATGGGGTTCCATTCCAGCACCTCATAGTCGGCAACGCCGGCTTCGGCCATGGTGGGAATGTTGGGCAGCGAGCGTGCGCGCAATTTGCTCGTCACGGCCAGGGGGCGCAGCTTGCCCGACTGGATGTGCCCCAGGGATGACGCCACGTTGGCGAAGAACAGCGGCACCTGCCCGCCCATCACGTCGTTCATGGCCGGGCCGCCGCCCCGGTAGGGAATGTGTGAGAGCCTCACGCCCGCTCGCTGTTCAAACAGGGCGCCCGCCAGGTGCTGGGCTGAGCCGTTGCCGGAGGATGCGTACGCCACGGCGTCGGGCTGTGCCTTGGCTTTGGCGATCACATCCTGCACCGACTTGGCCTCGAACCCGGGGTGGCACACCAGCACGTTGGGGAACGTGGCCAGCACGGCCAGCGGCGCGAAGGCGGTGTTGCTGTCGTACGGCAGCTTGGGGTAAAGCGAAGGGTTTACTGCAAACGACGATGCATCCAGCAGGAGTGTGGTGCCGTCGGGTGTGGCGCGGGCCACAGCCGCTGCAGCCAATTGACCGCTGGCGCCGGGTTTGTTGTCCACCACCACCGACTGAACCAAGGACTCCGAGAGGCGGGGCGCCATGATGCGCGCCATCAGGTCGGCGCCGCCGCCTGCGGGGTACGACACGACCAGCGTGATGCTGCGCCCGCCCGCGATGCCGTTGGCCCGGGCGCTCACCCACGGTGCAGCCAGCACGGCGCCCATGGCGGCAAGCGATGCACGGCGGGTGGGCCGCGCGAGGCCCGGTGCGGTGAAGGCTGCGGAGGTGGAAGGCCGGGTGTCTGAAGTCATTGGTGTCTCCTAGGGTTGTGGTGCAAGTCGTGCCGTTGCGCATGCGGACACGCGCAAGGGCTATGGCGTCGGTGATGCGTGCGGTGCACCACGGCCGATGTGCCGGAACGGTGGTCAGAGGGTCCGTCTGGATGTCACTCTGGATGTCAGTTGGAGCGCTCGCTAAATGGCTCGTCGAAAGCCCGTCAGGTGATGGTGACGGTGTAATGAAAGGCGTGGGCGTCGCCACGGGTGGTGCGCCATTCCACGCAGCGCCCGCTCAGGTCGTGGGCTGCGCGCTGCACCAGCACGCACGGGTGGCCGGCAGCCAAATCCAGATGGCCCGCCTGCGCAGCAGTCAGCACACCGAACCCAATTTCATCCACCGCGCGGTGCACGTGCACGCCGCAGCGGCGCGCAAACATGGGGTAGAGCAGGTCGTCCCACTCAGCGGTATTGCCTTCGGCCAGACTGCCGAACAGGTCCAGCGGAAGCCATATTTCTTCCAGCAAACAAGGGCGGTCGGCCAGCAGGCGAACCCGCAGGAGGCGCATTACCGACTCACCCGTGGCAAGGCCCAGGCGGCGGGCCACACCGGCTGGCGCTGCCATGCGCTGGCGCGACACGATGCGCGAGTGCGGCACCTCGTTGCTGCCGGTGTCAAACCGAAAGAACCGCAGCATGGACGCGCCCGCGATGCCCTGGCGAACAAACGTGCCCCGCCCGTGCAGCCGCTCTACCAGACCCTCGGCCACCAGAAGCTCCAGCGCGCGCCGCATGGTGCCCAGCGCCACCTTGTGCTCGCCGGCCAGCAAGCTCTCAGCCGGCAAGGCCGTGCCTGGCGGCCATTCGCCAGACACCACACGGGTCTTGAGCGCGGCGGCCAGCGAGGCATAGCGGCTGACGCCGGGAATGTCCGTCAGCGAGACAACAGTAGGATTAAATGCCATAGCTATAACTCTAGTCATCTAGAGGACTTTGCGCAAGTGGTGCTTTTGCCAATCCATGTCAATGGCGGTGATCTAGGACCGATGCTCGGGGAGGCGTGCAAGGAACCGGCCCCTGGTGGATCGGGTCAGCAGGCGGTGAGATTGTTTGGGCAGGCGCCGACGTGTTAGGGTGTTAGGTGCTGTGGGGTATGGGAATGCTCACAAAGAATCCCACGCCCTGGCCGCTCTTCAGGCCCGCACCGAGCTCCACCTGCCCGCCCATGCGCAGCGCGGCCTGCCGCACGATGGACAAGCCCAGGCCCGACCCATTGGCGGCATGCCCTGCGCCCCGGTAGAAGCGTTCGAACACCTGCGGGCGCTCAGCAGCGGGAATGCCGGGTCCATCGTCCTGCACCGACAGGTGAAGCACTGCGCCTGTGCGCTGAAGCCCCACTGCCACGTTGCCGCCGCTTGGGGTGTAGCGCACGGCATTGTCGATGAGGTTGTGGGCAATGGACTCCAGCGCGGGCAGGTCCAGCCGTGCGAACAGGCTGTCGGGTGCGTCCAGCGACAGCTCGATCTGCCGAGCCATGGCGCCTGGCGCCGCCTGCGCCAGCACACCCCGCAGCCACTGCGCGACATCCAGGTCGCGCGGTTCAGGACGCTGCGCCTCGTCCAGCGCGGCCAGGTCCAGCAGTTGCTGGGCCAGGTGCGAGGTGCGGGCGATGGCCTGTTCCAGGTGGGCCTGGGCCTGCATGCGTTCGACGTCGCTCTGTGAGCGGGCCATCACATGGGCCTGGGCGTTGATGACGGCCAACGGTGTGCGTATTTCGTGCGCTGCGTCTTGCACAAAGGCGCGCTCACGTTCCACCTTCTGGCGCATGCGGGCCAGCAAGGTGTCCAGCGATTGCTCCAGCGGTTTGAGTTCGCGGTGGCGGGCGTTGAAGCCCACGGGGTGCAAGTCGTCGGAGTTGCGCTGTGCGATGCGGCGGGCGAGTTGCTGCAGCGGCTTGAGGCCGTTGCGCACCGAGAGCCAAACGGGTAGCAGCACAAAGGGTGCAGCCAGCAGCAGGTAAGGAACGAGAGTACGGCCGCTGGATTGCAGGAAGTGCGCATCTGCGCGCTTTGGCTCGACGATGCGCAGGGTCCAGCGCGCGTTCGTTCCTGCGTAGACGCGGTATCGCTGCCCCTGCACCACGGGTTCTGTAATCGACGAAGCGTTGTTTTTGAGCTGCTCGGGCAGGGCGATGCCCAGTTCCTGAAGGCCAGGGGGCGAATAGACGATGTCGCCACTGACGCTGTCACGCAGCTCATGCATTGCCACGCCCGGCAGCAGGTCGTTCTGGCGGCGGCGGATGTTGACCCAATGGTTGGTGGCGGATATTGCCGCAGCGGCCTGCGCCGGTTCGGTGATCGGGGTGAGCGAATCCAGCAGCGCGTCGCCGTATTTCAGCAGCCCTGGGTCGTTGGTGATGGTGTGCTTGTAGTTGATGAAGTTGTAGCCGAGCAGCACGGCCCACACCAGCACAAACGCCACTGTGACCGAGATCACGCTGCGGCGCACCAGTGTGGGCTGTGCCAGTCGGGTCCAAAGCGCAGCCAGCGCTTGCGGGCGGATGTTCAAGCCTGTCATGGCTGCAGCAAATAGCCCACGCCCCGCACCGTGCGGATCAGCTCCGCCCCGATCTTGCGGCGCAGGTTGGACACGTGCACTTCAATGGCGCCAAAGTCCACAGGTTCTCCCAGCGGGTCGAGCCGCTGTGACAACACGCTTTTGGAAACCACCACACCCGGTTCGCGCGCCAGCTCCAGCAGCAGCTGGAACTCGCGCGGCGACAAGTCAATTGCCGTGCCATTGCGCTGCGCCACGTGGCGGCGGGGCTCTATGGTCAGATCACCCAGTGCCCAACGCTCGCTGGCTTGGCGCGCGCTGCGTCGCAAAACCGCACGGATGCGCGACATGAGCTCGGCCGTGGCAAAGGGTTTGATCACGAAGTCGTCCGCGCCGCCGTCCAGCCCCGCCAGCCGGTCTTCCACGGCTGAGCGCGCAGTGATGACGATGATGGGCACCTGCCCGCCTTGGCCAGGCTGGCTGCGCCAGCGCGCCAGCAGGTCGAAGCCGCTGCCGTCGGGCAGCGTCAGGTCGAGCAGCACGCAGTCCACAGTGGTGGCATCGACCGTGGCAGGCGCGTCCACCGCGCGGCGCAGCCATTCGCTGGTCAGGCCCTCCACCTTCAGCGCCGACTGCAGCGCGCGCCCCAGGTCCAGGTCGTCTTCGATGAGCAGGATGTGCATGGAAGGGATTGTGGCGGGAGTGATGGTGGTTGCGCTGTGTGGCAAGCGGCGCCTTTGGCTGGCGTTAAGGCGCGGCTTGCACAATGGCAAGGCGCGCTTGCAACGTCCTATGACCGTGGCGTTTTGGGAGCAAGAAAAACAGACACGCAGACCGACTGAAAAAACTGGGGAGGATGTCCTTGTGGGTGACGATCTATCAATCAT
Organism: Acidovorax sp.; assembly: GCA_039593925.1. Lineage (GTDB taxonomy): Bacteria > Pseudomonadota > Gammaproteobacteria > Burkholderiales > Burkholderiaceae_C > Acidovorax. Next base: position 847 of record JBCNOJ010000005.1, on the reverse strand, counting down.
GAATTTCTCCGCCCCAGCAGGGCTGCTGCTTCGGCCATTTCGCGGCGCGTCAGACTTTCCGGCCATGGCCGAGGTGGCAAACGCCAGTTTTGATGCGGACGGGGTACTCGCTCGGCGCACGCCTGACGACCTAGCGCGTGACTACGCCGCTTTCACACAATGCGATCCTTCCCAGGATGCCGTGATGGCCGAGCTGGATGGTGAGCTGGTCGCCTATGGTCGGTGCTGGCGGGTCACGCTAACAGATGGGTTGACGCTGCACTGTCAAATCGGATTTGTGCCAGGGCGTTGGCGTGGGCGGGGCATTGGGCGTGCGCTGCAAGGCTGGATCGAGCAGCGGCACTACACCGTAGCAGCGCAGCAGCCGGGTGGGCAGCACGTGCACCATGCCTATGTGCAGCAAGGTGAAGATGCGCGTGCGAGGCTGCTGCAAGCCAGCGGCTATGCGCCGATGCGATATTTCTTTGAAATGTTGAACACCGGTCTGCATGCTGTGCCCGACTTTCCCATGCCACAAGGCTTGGAGCTGCGGCCGGTGCTGCCCGAGCACTGCGAAGCCATATGGAACGCGCACCACACTGCATTTGAGGACCATTGGGGAATGGCTCCGCCGACGCGCCAGGATTACGACGCCTGGCTTGAAAGTCCAATTTTTCAGCCCACGCGCTGGCAGGTGGCGTGGGATGGCGATGAAGTCGCAGGCCAGGTCCGCACGTACATCAACGAGGACGAAAACCGCCACCTGTCGCGGCGCCGGGGTTACACCGAGTTCATCAGTGTGGGCCGCCAGTGGCGCCGGGGGGGTCGGGCAAGGGGCTTGATCGCCCCCAGCCTGCGCCTGGTGGGT
>JBCNOJ010000499.1:0-3246 GCA_039593925.1 Acidovorax sp. | reverse complement strand
AGTCGACGCGCCCGGGGCCAAAGGCCAGCGTGTGCACCTGGAGATGGGCACACCTGCCGCCACCCCAGCCCATCTGGAAACCGCGCTGGCCACGCTGGCCGCCCAAGGGAAATTGCGCCACTGGATCTTGCGCTGGCACACACACCCCGGCGCAAGCCCGCCTCGCGTCGTCTCCACACTCCAACCACAGCCCGCCACCCAACTGTGTGATGCCCTGCCATGGCCGCCGCTAGCGCACCGGCTGGCGCGCTACGTGCTGCATGACCCGGCGGCGCAGCACACGGTGGACGCCCTGGCCCGTCATATGGGCCTGGCCCGCCGCAGCCTGCAGCGGGCACTGACCGACAGCGGCCTGAGCTGCCGCCACATCGTCACCGAGGCCCGTGCGCGTTTGGCAGCGCAGTGGCTGCTGGAGAGTCCGCACGGTCTGGCAGAAATCGGGTTTGCCTGCGGTTTCGCCGACCAGCCGCACTTCACGCGCGAGTTTGCGCGCCACGTCGGCCTGACACCGGCGCGCTACCGGCAGGCGTTTGCCCCCAGCGCATGACCACACACCGGTTGGCTTTGGGCCACCGCAGCCACTAGGGCGGCAAATAGGTGTCTAACTGAAACACGCAATACCGACCCAGCGTTGGGGTCGTGACGCTTTCAAAGTCAGCTTGAATGAGGGAAAGCGCGTGCGCATCACCGTCTGCCATCACATTCTGCGCCTACACATCTGATTACGCATAGCCCCTGTCCGCAGCGGAACTTTGAGGCCGCCGCAACAGAGAATTTCAGCGCTGTGCCGTCGGCCAGTATTCCTGTGTCTCCTGATCCCTGCCAGCCATTCTTGCTGCAGTTCCTTTTTCTTGTTCATGCACACCCCTTCTTTCTCGACCCGCTCGCTGGCGCTCGCGCCGTTTCTCATCGCCGCATTGCTCGGCTGCAGCCCCGCCTCAGATTCCGCCAACCCACCTGCAGCCCTCCAGCCAGGCCAGACCGCAGCCGATGCAACACCAGCGCCGGCCCCGGCCACCGCGGCTGACAAGGCGCCAGAGCCCGCAACATTGGACGACGTGGGCGCCAAACTGCAGGGCTACATGAGCTGCTACAACAAGCTCAATGAACGCGCCCACCGCACCATTGCGCGCTATGCCAGTTGGGTGAAAGACATGAAGACTGGCCCCACTGGCTCTGAAAAAGTGGTGTACGGGCTGTATTCCATGCACAGCGACGACATCAAGGAGTGCGCCAGTGAATTCACCCAGGCCGCCGCCATGCGCCCCGCAGTGCCTGCACTGGACAGCACGGGCCAGGCCTACATCACAACCCTCACCGCCATGGACAAGTTGGTGGCCGAGGCCTACAGCTACTACGACCGCGAAAACTACAAGGACGACAAGTTCGGCAAGGGCAAGGCCCTGCACGGTCCGTTGGCTGCCAGCTTTGCCGCCTTTGAAGACGCCAGCAGCAAGTTCTCGAATGCGCTGGACGTGGAGAACGACAACGTGCTGAACGCTCAGTTGGCCCACATCGAAAAAACGCAGGGCCGCAAGCTGCCCTACTACCAGATGGCTGTGATGAACCGCGCCAAGCAACTGGCCGACCTGCTGGGCGACGAGTCTTTCGACGCCGCAGCCGCAGGCACCCGCTTGCAAGCGTACGAAACCCTCACGGACGAGGCGCTGGCGTTTGTCGAACCCATCAAGGACGACGCGCCCCACGGTTGGTCCAGCTTCGAACGCACGGCCGAAGAATTCCGCAAGGCATCCAAGGAGCGCTTTCGCCGCGTGCGCGACAACGTGCCCTACACCTCCGGCGAACGCATGATGCTCAAGCCGGGCAGCGGATGGATGGTGGACGGCAGTGTTGAAAAGCTGGTGAAGGCCTACAACGACCTGGTGACGGCCAGCAACGCCATGGAGTGAACGCAGCGGCGCAAACCGCGGTGAGGCAGGCTCCCAAATTTCTCCCCAATCGGTGGGCACAGTGCGGGCCATCCCCACTTGCAGGAGCCCCTCCATGCCCCGCCTTTCTGCCTCACTCACGCCACACCGCGCCGATCACACGCCTACGCCAGACCTCGCCACCCTCTCACAGGGGCTTGCCACCACTGCCAACCGCCGCCGCGCGTTGGGCACACTGGGATCGCTGAGCACCTTGACCATGGCCACGCTGCTGGGCTGCGGCGGGGGTGGCGACAACGCCTCTGCCGACGCGAACGACGCCACAGATACGACTGGAACCGGCACAGGCACAGGAACCGGCACGGACACCACCACAGGCACAGGCACCACCACCTGCTCCGTAGTGCCCGAAGAAACCGCAGGCCCCTATCCCGCCGACGGCTCCACGGCCAGCAATGCCACCTACAACGTGCTGGCCCTCAGCGGCATCGTGCGCTCGGACATCCGCAGCTCCATCGGGTCGTCCACCCCCGTCAGCGGCGTGCCCATGACGATCAGCATCACGCTGACCAACACGCAGGCCAGCTGCGCGCCGCTGGCCGGCTATGCCATCTACCTGTGGCACTGCACACAAGACGGCAACTATTCGGTCTACTCGTCCAACAACATCGCCGACAACTACCTGCGCGGCGTGCAGGCCACCGATGCCAACGGCACCGCCACCTTCACCACCATCGTGCCGGGCTGCTATGCAGGCCGCATGCCGCACATGCACCTGGAGGTGTACCCCACGCTGGCTTCGGCCAGCAATGCACGCAACAAGGTCAAGACCACGCAGCTCGCGTTTCCCACCGCGCTGCTCAGCAGCATCTACAACAGCAACGCAGGCTACAGCGCCAGCGTGCGCAACCTGGCTTCCATCAGCTTCGCCACCGACAACGTGTTCAGCGACGGCACCGACCTGGAGATGACCACCATGCAAGCCAGCAGCGGCGGCGGGTATTCCGCGAGCATCACGATCTCCATTGCAGCCTGAGCCAGGCACGGCACAAAAGCGCCTGCGCTGATTCACCACCTTCACCTCACTTCAACCGACACTCCACCATGTCCATCACACGCACCACCACCTTGCGCACCTTGACCTGCCTTGCACTGGGGGCCTTCATGACGGCCAGCTTTGCCCAACAGGGCCGCCCCACGCCACCCTCTCCACCGCCCGAAGCCTATGCCGCCTGCAAAGGGAAAGCCGAGGGCGACGCGGTCACGCTGACCATGCCGGACGGCAAAGCGCTTGCGGGCACCTGCCGCACAATGGACGGCACCCTGGTGGCTGCGCCCGCTGGTGGCCCTGGCGGCC
>JBCNOJ010000498.1:0-3252 GCA_039593925.1 Acidovorax sp. | reverse complement strand
TGCGTGCGCTCAGGTCGTTGTTGCCGGAGGCTATCTGTGAGCTGGCTGAGGCCACGCCTTCGGCGTTGCCGCGCACGCCCGACACCACGCGGGCCAGGTTGTCGCGCATGTGGGCCAGCGCGGTCAGCAACTGGCCCATTTCATCCTTGCCGCCCGCAGGCACCTCAGCGGTGAGGTCGCCCTCGGCAATGGCGCGGGCCGCCCGCACGGCATGGTGCGCCGGGCGCGTAACGGCCCGGGTGATGGCCACGCCCAGCAACGCCGCCAGCACCACGCACACGGCCAGTGTGATCAGCACCGAAAAGCGGGCCACGGCGAACACTTGGCGCGCTTCTTCGCTGGCCTTTTGGGCATTTTCGGCATTGAGCTCCTGCATCTGGCCCAGCGTTTCGGCCACGGCCACAAAGGCACCTTCGGATTCGCCGGCATACGCCAGGGAGAGCACTTCGCCCGTCAGCTCCAGCGTCTCCGACGTGGAGAAGTCAACGCCGTTGGCGATCTCCACCAGCTTGGCCTGCAGCACGGCGTATTCGGCCTTGCGCTTCTTGTACGCGTCGTAGATCTCGCGCTCCTTGGGGTCGTTGATCAGGGGCTCGTAGGTTTTTTCCAACCGTTCGATGTCTTTGGCGCGCAGGCCCACCTGCTCGGAAAACGCCTTCACTTCCACCAGGCTGCGCGAGGTGACCATGCCCGCCTCGGAACGGCGCATGCGGTTGTACAACACGCGCAGCTCGCCGGTCTGCTCCACGCTGGGCAACAGATTGGTGGCGATCTCCTCGGCATTGCTGTTGATGTGCGACATCTGTACCAAGGCAATGAGGCCCACCACCGTGGTCAAGAGCACCACTGCCAGAAACGCCGCACCCAATTTGACGCCGATGCGCAGATCGGAAACTTTCATGAATCACCCTTCAAAGACACTCGCCCCTGTGCAGCGCCCGCGCTGGCAAACGAGTCTGTAACAAATTGATGCGCAGTCTAGCAGCGCCCCCACCTGCGCAGGCTCAGGCATGACCCGCATAGTGCCGGGGACGCAAGCGGTTAGAAGTGGCCCGCACTGCGCTGCGCGGGCACAAAAAAAAGCATGCACGCCACAGGGCGTGCATGCTTTTATTTTGATAGCTGTCAGCGCTTACCAGAAAAGCGCTAGCGGCCGATTTGGCTCAATAAAACCAAGTGCGCTATATCGGCCTGGTGCTGTCAGGCCTGGGCTTTCTTGAAAGCCTCGATACCGTCGGTGACTTCCTTCTTGGCAGAGTCGATGCCCTCCCAGCCCACCACCTTCACCCACTTGCCCTTTTCCAGGTCCTTGTAATGCTCAAAGAAGTGGGCAATGGCGTTACGGCGCATGGCGTTCACATCTTCGATGTCCTTCCAGTGGTCGTACATGGGCAGGATCTTGGAGGTGGGCACGGCGATGACCTTGCCATCCACACCGGCTTCATCTTCCATCATCAGAATGCCCAGGGGGCGGCAGGGCACCACCACACCGGGGTGCAGCGGGTAGGGGGTGATCACCAGCACGTCCACCGGGTCGCCGTCGCCCGACAGGGTCTGCGGCACATAGCCGTAGTTCGTGGGGTAGTGCATGGCCGTGGTCATGAAACGGTCCACAAAAATCGCGCCGGATTCCTTGTCCACCTCGTACTTGATGGGGTCGGAATTCATCGGGATCTCGATGACGACGTTGAAGGATTCGGGAGCGTTCTTGCCTGGGGGGACGTTGTTAAGAGACATGTCTTTGAATAGTGGTTTGAAAACGGCAACCCGCGAAGCAAGCGCGGCGTCACTTTGCTGACACAGCGCAACGAAGCGTCGGGATTAACCCTGATTTTAGGCGCACGCCCCTTTCTGCCTGCTTGCAAACCGGCGTTTGCCTGTAAATTGGGTCTGTTGGCCAATCGACTCCAGCCGCCCACGCGGCGCGCCGGGAGCACGAGGAAGCAACGCAGCGGGGATGCCACCGATGCGTTGCGCCCCCTCCGTGCAACACACCCAAGGAGAATTGAATGGCTGCAAGTTCAGCGCTGACCTCCCCCCTCATCCTCGCCCTCGTCTGCGGGCTCATCGCGGTGGCCTATGGCATCTGGGCCCGGGGCTGGATCCTTTCCAAAGACCCGGGCAACGCCCGCATGCAGGAGATTGCCGCCGCCATCCAGGCCGGTGCCGCGGCCTACCTGGCCCGGCAGTACAAGACCATTGCCATCGTCGGCGTGGTGCTGGCCGTGCTCATCGGCATCTTTCTGGATGTGACCACCGCCATCGGCTTCGTGGTGGGCGCGGTGCTCTCGGGCGCCTGCGGCTTCATTGGCATGAACGTGTCTGTGCGGGCCAATGTGCGCACAGCCCAGGCAGCCACCCAAGGGATTGGCCCGGCGCTGGATGTCGCGTTTCGCGGCGGGGCCATCACCGGCATGCTGGTGGTGGGCCTTGGGCTGCTGGGCGTTACGGCGTTCTACTGGTTTCTGGCGGGCAATGGCAACCTCACACCCACAGCCAACCTGGCCACGCTGCTGAATCCGCTGATCGGGTTTGCGTTTGGCTCGTCGCTGATTTCCATCTTTGCGCGCCTGGGCGGCGGCATCTTCACCAAGGGGGCCGATGTGGGCGCCGACCTGGTGGGCAAGGTGGAGGCGGGCATCCCGGAAGACGACCCGCGCAACCCCGCCGTGATCGCGGACAACGTGGGCGACAACGTAGGCGACTGCGCGGGCATGGCTGCCGACCTGTTCGAAACCTATGCGGTGACGCTGATTGCCACCATGGTGCTGGGCGCGCTGCTGGTGGCCACCGCGCCGGTGAACGCCGTGGTCTACCCGCTGGCGCTGGGCGCCGTGTCCATCGTGGCCAGCATCATCGGCTGCTTCTTCGTGAAGGCCTCGCCGGGCATGAAGAACGTGATGCCGGCGCTGTACAAGGGCCTGGCGATTGCAGGCGTGCTGTCGCTCATCGCGTTTTACTTCGTCACGCTGTGGATCATTCCCGACAACGCCATCATGCCCACGGGCACGCAGATCCGGCTGTTTGGCGCCTGCGCCACCGGCCTGGTGCTGACGGCCGTGCTGGTGTGGATCACCGAGTTCTACACGGGCACGCAGTATTCGCCCGTGCAACACATCGCCCAGGCCTCCACCACCGGCCACGGCACCAACATCATTGCCGGGCTGGGCGTGTCGATGCGCTCCACGGCTCGGCCCGGGGCGTTTGTGTTGACTGCCATCATCGTTTCGTACGGCCTGGTGGGCCTCTACG
>JBCNOJ010000497.1:0-3261 GCA_039593925.1 Acidovorax sp. | reverse complement strand
GGTGCGCCGAGAAGACTTCGTGCCCCCAGCCTACAGCGGCATGGCGTTCATGGACATCGAAGTGCCGCTGCTGGGCAATGACGCGGAAGAGGCTGTTCGCCTGGGCCACAGCATGCTGCAACCCCGCGTGGAGGCCCGCATCCTGCAGGACCTGCAAATCAAGCCGACCGACCGCGTGCTGGAGATCGGTGCGGGTTCGGGCTACATGGCCGCCTTGCTGGCCCACCGCGCAGAGCGCGTGGTGTCGCTGGAAATCAACCCCGATCTGGCCGAGATGGCCCGCGAGAACCTGCGTGACGCCGGCATCCAGAATGCTGAGGTGCGCGAGGCCGACGGAGCGCGCGACACCATCGCAGATGGCCCGTTCGATGTGATCGTGCTCAGCGGCTCCGTGGCCGAAGTGCCCTCTGCCCTGCTCTCCCAACTGCGCGATGGCGGCCGCCTGGGCGCCATTGTCGGCAGCGACCCCGTGATGCGTTTCACCGTCACGCGCCGCACCGGTGACCGTTTCGAAACCACCTCGCCCTGGGACACGATCGCGCCGCGCCTGCTGCACTTCCCTGAGCCTTCGGGCTTCACCTTCTGATTCTGGTTTCGTCCCTTCGGAGTTCTGCATGATCGATCACGTCCGTCCCGCTCAGCTGTCTGCCTGGTTCGCCGCTGCGCCTGCGGGCAGCCAACCCATGGTGCTGGACGTGCGCGAACCCTGGGAGTTGCAAACCGCCAGCGTGCGCGCTGAGGGCTTTGAGCTTGTGGCCATCCCCATGGGCGAGCTGCCCACGCGGCTGGACGAGCTGGACCCGGCCCGCCCCATCGCCTGCCTGTGCCACCACGGCGCACGCAGCCTGCGGGTGGCTGCATTCTTGCAACACAACGGTTTTGAGCATCTGGCCAACATCACTGGCGGCATTCACGCGTGGGCGCATGAGACCGACCCCACCGTGCCCAGCTACTGACCTGAGCCTCCGTTTTGGCCACGCTCGCCCCGCTCCCCGATCCGCAGACCCTACCGAAGGACTTCCATGACTCCGCTCCGGCATTTCTCCTTGCCCGTTTTGTCTCTGGCGCTGGGCGCAGCCCTGGCTGCACCCGCGCAGGCCCAGAGCTTGCAAGAGATGGTGGAGTCGGCCCGGACCTATGACACCGCCTGGCAGTCCGCCCGCGCGCAGCTCGATGCGGCGGCGCGCCGCGCCGACCAGGCCCGTGCCGGCCTGCTGCCCAGTGCCGGGCTCACGGCCGGCCTGTCCCGCGCCAATGTGGATCTGAGCCGCCCTCCCATCGAAAACACCGGCACGCAGCAAACGGTGGGTGTGCAGGCCTCGCAGCCGCTGTTTCGGCCTGCCAACCGCATCACCCTGCAGCAGGGCGAGCGCGGTGTGGAGGTGGCCCAGGCGCAGCTTGACGCCGCCACGCAGGACCTGCTCGTGCGCGTCAGCCAGGCTTACTTCGACGTGCTGGCCGCACAAGACACGCTCACGTTTGTGCGCGCGCAAAAAGCCGCCGTGTCGGAACAACTCGCCTCGGCCAAGCGCAATTTTGAGGTGGGCACTACCACGGTGACGGATTCGCGCGAAGCCCAGGCCCGCTACGACCTGGTGATTGCCCAAGAGATCGCGGCCGAGAACGACCTGCGCGTCAAGCGACTGGCGTTGGACCAACTGGTGGGCATCACAGGCACCCAACCGCAGCCCTTGGCCCTGCCCGTGAGCCTTCCCGGCGTGCAGCCCGACAATGTGAACACGTGGGTGGACACCGCCCGCGAACTGCAGCCCGGCGTGCGTCAGGCATTGGTTGCGCTCGACATCGCGCGGCTGGAAACCCAAAAGGCCGAAACCGGCCACCTGCCCACGGTGGACCTGCAGGCGGGCTACAACATCACCCGCAACCCGCACGGCACGATTTCCGCGCCCGGCGTGAACAGCCGCACCAACAGTGCCAGCGTGGGCGTGGCGTTCAACATGCCCCTCTTTGCGGGCTTCTCGGTGCAGAACCGCATCAAGGAAACGCTGGCGCTGGAAGAAAAAGCTGCCGCCGACCTGGAAACCACGCGCCGCAACGTGGCGCAGGCCACGCGCACAGCTTTCTTCGGCGTGCAGTCTGGCCGGGGGCAAGTGCAGGCGCTGGAAGCGGCAGAGGCCTCCAGCCAGAGTGCGCTCGATGCCAACAAGCTGGGCTACCAGGTGGGCGTGCGCATCAACATCGACGTGCTGAATGCGCAAAGCCAGCTCTTTCAGACCAAGCGCGACCTGGCCCAGGCCCGCTACAACGTGCTGCTGGGCACCCTGAGGTTGCGCCAAGCGGCCGGCACACTCACACAGCAAGACATCGAAGCGATCAACGCACTGCTGGCGCGGCCGTGAGCATTGCGGTGACCGGGCCGCAGTCCCGCCGCCCTCTCCACGGCCGCACTTCTCGGCCTGCTTCCAACGCGTAAGAACCTGTTCTAAGGCCAACGCTGCTGTTGAAGCACCGCGGCCACGGCTTGCGCTGTTGCTGCCGCAGCGCCGCGGTGTGACGCGGCAAAGCCTGTGGCGCGCTCGCTGGCGGCCAATTGCTCAGCGCGGTCTGTGGCGAGTTGCACGGCCGCATCCACACCCGCTGCCATGTCCTGCACCCGCTGTGCGGCGCCCGCTGCGCAGGCCAGTTCTGCGGCCTCGGCAAAGTTGAATGTGTGCGGGCCCAGCACCACCGGGCAGCCGCAGGCTGCGGCCTCGATCAGGTTCTGTCCGCCCAGAGGTGCAAAGCTGCCTCCCAGCATGGCGACATGGGCCAAGCCGTAATACATTGCCATTTCGCCCAGTGAATCGCCCAGCCACACGTCGGCCGGGCCCGGCTGCGCGAGCCATGTGCTGCGGCGCGACACGGCCAAGCCGGCCTGCAGCAGCAGTTGGTGCACCTCATCAAACCGCTGTGGATGGCGCGGCACAATGAGCCATTGCACCGCAGAAGCAGACACAGCTTCCCCCAAAGGATTTGCTTCTGTATTGATAGCTACTTGCGATTGACTGGCCTGCGCTAGAGCCACTTTTTGCTTGAATTTTTCAAGCCACTGGCCTTCTTCACCCTCACGGCTGCTGGCCAACAGCACCACGGGGCGCGCCGCGTGGTTGCGCCACTGGCGGCCCTGCTCGAGCAGTGCGGGGTCAGGCACCACGTCGAACTTCAGATTGCCAAACACACCACGCACCGGCGCCCCGATGGCGCGCAGGCGCTCTGCGTCGTCGTCCGTCTGCGCCCAGGCCGCCGTGAGCCCACCGTAGG
>JBCNOJ010000496.1:0-3261 GCA_039593925.1 Acidovorax sp. | reverse complement strand
CAAAGTCACCCTCATCAAGCTTGACCCCTACATCAACGTAGACCCGGGCACCATGTCGCCGTTCCAGCACGGCGAGGTGTTCGTGACCGATGACGGCGCAGAAACCGACCTGGATCTGGGCCACTACGAGCGTTTCATCGAAACGCGCATGAAGAAAACCAACAACTTCACCACGGGCAAGATCTACCAGTCCGTGCTGGAGAAGGAACGTCGCGGCGACTACCTGGGCAAGACCGTGCAGGTCATCCCCCACGTCACCAACGAGATCCAGGAATTCATCAAGCGCGGCGCCGGCATCGGCACGCCCGATGCCGTCGACGTGGCCATTGTCGAAATCGGCGGCACCGTGGGTGACATCGAATCGCTGCCCTTCCTCGAAGCCGTGCGCCAGATGAGCCTGCGCATGGGGCCGAACAACACGGCCTTCGTGCACCTGACCTACCTGCCCTGGATTGCGGCGGCGGGCGAGCTCAAGACCAAGCCCACCCAGCACACGGTGCAGAAGCTGCGCGAGATCGGCATCCAGGCCGACGCCCTGCTGTGCCGTGCCGACCGCCGCATTCCTGAAGAAGAGCGCGCCAAGATCTCGCTGTTCACCAACGTGCCCGAATGGGGCGTGATCAGCATGTGGGACGTGGACACCATCTACAAGGTGCCCCGCATGCTGCACGAGCAAGGCCTGGACGGCCTCATCTGCGACAAATTGCGCCTGAACACCCCGCCCACCAGCCTCAAGCGCTGGGACGATCTGGTGCACGAAACGGCCAACCCGCAAGGTGAAGTCACCATCGCCATGGTCGGCAAATATGTGGACCTGTCGGACAGCTACAAGTCCGTCAACGAAGCCCTGCGCCATGCCGGCATGAAGAACCACGTGCGCGTGAAGATCGAGCACGTCGATTCCGAAACCATCGAAAGCGCCGACGCAGCCGCCAAACTCGCCAAGTACGACGCCATCCTGGTGCCCGGCGGCTTCGGGCAGCGCGGCGTGGAAGGCAAGATCGCCACGGCCCAGTTTGCACGCGAGCGCAAGGTGCCCTACCTGGGCATCTGCCTGGGCATGCAGGTGGCCACCATCGAATACGCCCGCCATGTGGCCGGCCTGGCCAACGCCAACAGCACCGAGTTCGACCCCACCACACCCCACCCCGTGATCGCTCTGATCACCGAGTGGAAGGACGCCGACGGCACCATCAAGACCCGCGACGAGAACTCCGACCTGGGCGGCACCATGCGCCTGGGCGCGCAAAGCTCGGACGTATCCAAGGACACGCTGGCGCACAGCATCTACGGCGACGTGGTCACCGAGCGCCATCGCCATCGCTACGAAGCCAACGTGAACTACCTGGACCAGCTGCGCAAAGCGGGCCTCGTGATCTCGGCGCTCACGCAGCGCGAGCAGCTCACCGAGATCGTGGAGCTGCCCCAAAACGTCCACCCCTGGTTCATCGGCGTGCAGTTCCACCCCGAGTTCAAGTCCACGCCCTGGAACGGCCACCCGCTGTTCAACGCCTTCATCAAGGCGGCAGTGGAACACCAGCAAGCCGCGAAAAAAGCCTAAAGGGACCTCACCATGCAGCTGTGCGGATTCAATGTTGGCCTGGACCAGCGTTTCTTCTTGATCGCGGGTACCTGCTCCATCGAAGGCCTGGAGATGTCGCTCGACGTCGCGGGCCAGCTCAAGGAAGCCTGTGCGCCGCTGGGCATCCCGCTGATCTACAAAGGCTCCTTTGACAAGGCCAACCGCTCCTCCGGCACCAGCAAGCGTGGCGTGGGGCTGGAAGCCGGCCTGAAGATATTGGACGAAGTACGCCGCCAGCTGCAGCTGCCCATCCTGACCGATGTGCACGACACCTCGCACGTGGCCGAGGTGGCCAGCGTGGTGGACGTGCTGCAAACACCCGCGTTCCTGTGCCGCCAGACGGATTTCATCCGCGCAGTGGCGCAGTCGGGCAAGCCGGTCAACATCAAGAAGGGCCAGTTCCTTGCGCCGTGGGACATGAAGAACGTCATCGACAAGGCCCGGTCGGCAGCGGCCGAGGTGGGCCTGTCAGAAGACCGCTTCTTGGCCTGCGAGCGCGGCGTGAGCTTTGGCTACAACAACCTCGTAGCCGACATGACCAGCCTGGCCGAGATGCGCAACTCCGGCGCACCCGTGGTGTTCGACGTGACCCACTCGGTGCAAAAGCCCGGCGGCCTGGGCGCCGTGAGCGGTGGCGCGCGCGACATGGTGCCGGTGCTGGCGCGCGCTGGCGTGGCCGTGGGCGTGGCGGGCCTTTTCATGGAAACCCACCCCCGCCCCGCCGAAGCCTGGTCGGACGGCCCCAACGCCGTGCCGCTCAAGCACATGAAGGCGCTGCTGGAGACTTTGGTGGCGCTCGACGATGTCACCAACAAAAACGGATTCCTCGAAAACAACTTTGGAGCTTGAGACATGAGCAGTGGTTACGTCATCGCATCCGTCACCGTCACCAACCCTGAGCAGTACGAAGAGTACAAAAAGTGGAGCACGCTGGCCATGCAGGCGCATGGCGCCGAGGTGTGCATTCGCGGCGGCAAGGTGGAAGTGCTGGAAGGCGACTGGAACCCCGGCCGCACCGTGCTGCTGAAATTCCCGAGCTTCGAGGCCGCGCGCGCCTTCTACGACACGCCCGAGTACCAGAAAGCCAAGGCCGCTCGCGAAGGTGCAGCCATCATGCGCATGGTGTGCGTCGAAGGCGTCTGATCCGGCATACCCTTTCAGCTCATTAATTGATAGCTACTAGCGCTTGTTAGATAAGCGCTAGAGCCCGATTTGATTTAAAACTTCTGCAAAAGGAAAACCATGAGTGCCATCGTTGACATCGTCGGTCGCGAGATTCTGGACAGCCGCGGTAACCCCACCGTCGAATGCGACGTGTTGCTCGAATCCGGCGTGATGGGCCGGGCCGCCGTGCCGTCGGGCGCCTCCACCGGCAGCCGTGAAGCCATTGAAATGCGCGACGGCGACAAGAGCCGTTACCTGGGCAAGGGCGTGCTCAAGGCCGTGGAATACATCAACACCGAGATCAGCGAAGCCGTGCTGGGCCTCGACGCCTCCGAGCAGGCCTTTCTGGACAAGACCCTGATCGACCTGGATGGCACCGAGAACAAGAGCCGCCTGGGCGCCAACGCCATGCTGGCCGTGTCGATGGCCGTGGCCCGCGCTGCCGCCGAAGAGTCCGGCCTGCCCCTGTACCGCTACCTGGGCGGCATGGGCAGCGTGCAACTGCCCGTGCCCAT
>JBCNOJ010000495.1:0-3261 GCA_039593925.1 Acidovorax sp. | reverse complement strand
TGCCTTCAAGATGGAGGGCGAAAATCTTAAAAATTTAATTTATCTGTTTCCGCAGCGTTTTTTCTGGCGTCAGCTGATGTATTTCGTTTTATTTAAGTCGATGGCGTGGGGGCGCTGTGCGGCGCGGGCATGATGAGTTTTCCGCTGGCCTGCACGCTGCTTATCGTGGCGGCCATCCTGGGTGACCAGTGCAATTACTCGATTGGCCGGTTTTTTGGGCCCAAGGTGTTCCAGTGGGAGAACTCTCGCTGGTTCAACCGCCGCGCCTTTGATCAGGCCCACAACTTCTACGAGAAATACGGCGGCATCACCATTGTGCTGGCCCGCTTCATGCCGTTCATTCGCACGTTCGCGCCGTTTGTGGCTGGCGTGGCCCAAATGAACCGTGCCAAGTTCACTGCCTACAACGTGGGTGGCGCGCTGGTGTGGGTGCTGGGCATTTGCACCGCAGGGTACTTCTTTGGCAACTTGCCCTTTGTGCGTGAGCACCTGGACAAGATCATCTGGGCGCTGATTTTTGTGCCGGGGCTGATCGCCATCTTTGGCGCATGGCGGGCAGGGCGGCAGGCCAAGGCTGCCTGAATCAAGATCGGTGCCCGCGCAGCCTGCCGCGGTCTGCTACAAATAAAAGAGCTTCCAGCGCTTGATAGGCAAGCGCTGGAAGCTCTTTTTGCTTGAAACTGCGGCAGCTTGCTTGCTCGGTATGAGCGAACAGCGCACCGTGTGCTTCAGGCTTTAGCGGCGGTAGGGGCGGCGATCGCGGTCTTCGCCCACTTCGTGACCAATCAGAGCACCCGCAGCGGCACCACCGATGGTGCCTGCAGGGCCGCCGAAGATGGCGTTACCGGCGACGCCGCCGACGACCGCGCCCACACCGGTGCCGACTTGGGCGTTGGAAGGATTGGATGCGCAACCGCCCAGTGCAAGGGCTGCGGTGCAGGTGGTCGCAAGAATGAGGTGACGGATTTTCATGGCAAGAGTCCTTTGATCCTTGGTGGTTGAGGAATCAGGCCTTGGCGCTTTGGAATCCCGGACCCCGCTGCGCGACCTGTGATTGAACTATCGCGCGGGCTGTTAGCCGGGGGTGTAGGCAGCTATGGGCTGCACCTGTAGGACACGTGGCAGCAGGTTTGGCGGGCTTTTCAAGCGCCACGGGCCGTGCATGCGCGCGGTTCTTGAGTGCCGTGCGTTGAAAGGCTGGCCCAGGTTGTCACCAAGCTCCTAGGCTGGCCGCAAGCAGATCGTGACCAGCAGCGAGGCAGGCTCTACCGCCTTGAGCGCATGCAGCATGCGCGGTGCCAGGTGCACAAAGTCACCCTGGCGCAACTGCTGCACGCCATCTTCACTCGCGAACTCGACCACCCCTTCGATGCATTGCACGGTGGCCTCGCCCGGGGTCTGGTGCTCTTTCATGGATTTGCCCTCCGGAAGCACCACGCGCATGACTTCGAGCTGGCCTGCCTTGAGGATGGCTGTGGTCAGCGTGTCGGCCAGGCGGTCGCCCAAAGGGCGCACGCTGACGATCTGACCGGACTGGGCATGGGGCAGGGCCATGGTGGTCTCCTCGGGTGTTGCAGGGTCGGCGCCGACCCTGTGGCGATGCGCAGGGCAGGCGCGCCAGCGCACACTCTGCGCCCTGCCGCCGCCGCTTGCAAGCGGCAACCCCGCTGCCGCTGGGGCTAGACCGAACGGCTGCGTGCCAGCGGCGGGTTCTTGGCGAAGTAGCGCGTGATCCCGCGCATCAGCGCATCGGCCAGCTGTTCCTGGTAGGCACTGCTGCGCAACCGTTTTTCCTCTTCGGGGTTGCTGATGAAGGCGGTCTCCACCAGCACGCTCGGAATGTCGGGCGCTTTCAGCACGGCGAAGCCGGCTTGTTCCACACGGGGCTTGTGCAGCCGTCCCACATTGCCGATCTCGCCCAGCAGCACGGCGCCCAGCTTCAGGCTGTCATTGATCTGCGCGGTGGTGCTCATGTCCAGCAGCGCACGTTGCACATGCCGGTCTTTGGACTGCACGTTGATGCCGCCCACCAGGTCGGCCTGGTTCTCTTTGTTGGCCAGCCAGCGCGCCGCCGTGCTGGAGGCTGCGCCCTGGCTCAGCGCAAACACGCTGGCGCCGCGCGCAGTGGGCACGGTAAAGGCGTCTGCATGAATGCTCACAAACAAGTCGGCTTGCACGCGCCGTGCTTTCTGCACGCGGGTGCCCAGTGGCACAAAGTAGTCGCCGTCGCGCGTGAGATAGGCGCGCATCGGGTTGCCGCCGATCGTGGTGGCGTTGATGCGGTCACGCAGCAAATAGGCCACGCGCAGCACCACGTCTTTTTCGCGCGTGCCGCTGGGGCCGACGGCGCCGGGGTCTTCTCCGCCGTGGCCGGGGTCGAGCGCCACGATGATGATGCGGTCGGTCTGCGTTGGCGTGGCGCGGTTGCCGGGGCGCGCAGGCTCAGCGGCCACAGGCGGGGCGGCGGCTACGGCAGGGGCTTCGGGCAGGCCCGGCCGTTGTGCGCGCTGCGCGATCAGGTCGCCCAGGGGGTCGTGCTCGGCCGTAGGGCCTGGCGCGGGGGCGGGTTTGGCACCCGATGGGGCAGGGCGCGTTGCATTGGCTACGGCGCCGGCGGCGGTGGGTGCCGATCCCGCCGCTGGCGCATCGCGCAGCCGCTCGGCAATCAGCGCCTCCAGCGGGTCCACCGGCTCTGCGGGATACAGGTCGAACACCAGCCGGTGCTGGTAGGCCGCCACCGGCGGTAACGTGAACACCTGGGGCATGGCGGCCTGTTTCAGGTCCACCACCAGACGCACCACGCCGGGTGCGTTCTGGCCCACACGAATGCCCGCAATGTTGGGGTCGTCAGGCTTGACCTTGGCCACCAGCTCACGCAGTTCGGGGCTCAGGTCGATGCCTTCGATGTCTACCGCCAGGCGCGGGGGCGTGGTCACGAAAAATTGCTTGGCCACCAGTGGGCCGTCGGATTCGATGGTGACGCGGGAATATTCTGGCGCGGGCCACACGCGCACCGCCACGATGGTGGCACCCCGCGCGATTTGCTGGGTGCCCAGCAGCAGCACCAGGGTGCCGGTTTGCAGCACGGCACGGCGCGAGGGCTTAGGGGCAGGGCTGGAGGGCGTGGTGGGTGTGTTCACGGCGTTTCAGAAGGTGTGAATGGATCCGGCGTACCCGAGCAGGCCGCCAAAACGCGCCTGATCTAGGCGCAAAGCGCAGCCATAGCTCGGGCTATGGCGAGCATTGGCAACAACGAGCAGG
>JBCNOJ010000494.1:0-3263 GCA_039593925.1 Acidovorax sp. | reverse complement strand
CAGCCTGCCCGAGCGCGCGCGCCAGGTCTTCCTGCGCCACCGCGTGCACGGCGAGGACCAGGGCGCGCTGGCGCAGCAATACGGCATCTCGCGCAACATGGTGGAGCGCGACATGATGCTGGCCATGGACCGCGTGCACGCGGCCATGGAGCACTGGCATGCAGCGGGCCGTGCGACTGGGGCCGTGGTGCCACACGACGCACCTGCGCGCGTTGGCAGGCGCCGGTCGCTGGCCGCGCTGCTGGGCGTTGCGGGGCTGGCGGTGGGCGGGCTAGGCGCTTGGCAGTGGTGGCGCGTGGCCGTGGCGCAGTGGCAGCAGGTGGCCTCCACAGGCCGCTCGCAAACGCTGCGCGACCACCCGCTGCCCGATGGCAGCCGCATCACGCTGGACGCGCAAAGCCGCGTGCACATCGCGTACTACGCGGGCCTGCGGCGTGTGCATCTTTGGCGGGTGCAGCGTTTTTCGACGTGGTGCGCGCTCCCGAATGCCGCTTTGTGGTGGAGGTGCCCGACGAAGTGACCCACGGTGCGGTGCGCGTTACGGTGCTGGGCACCCGTTTTGGTGTGGAGCGCAGCGCAGGCGGGGTCGATGTACAGGTGGAGTCGGGCCGCGTACAGGTGGCGTTGATCGGGCCCGGCGGAGGTGTGATGGACACGCGCGAGTTGGGCGATGGCCAAACCCTGCGCGTGCAGCCAGGGGTGCCTGTGATGCAGACAAGCTCGACCGTACACGACGCGGCAGCTTGGCGCCATGGCGTGCTCGCCTTCACGGATGTCCCGCTGGCCGAGGCGGTGGAGCGTCTGCGTCGCTATTTGCCGCGCGCCGTGCACGTCGATCCCCAAGCCGCGGCGCTGCGCCTGTCGGGCCAGGTGCGCATTGCGCAGGCCGATGACTTCGTGCGCGCGCTGCCCTCTGTGGTGCCGGTGCAGGTGCGGCTGGTGGACGGGCAGTGGCAGGTGGCCGGCCGATGAGGCATCCGGGGTGCGCCATGGCCTGCAGACCCTGGGCGAGATTTTTTGAATGAAATTGGCCTCTGGCGCTTATTCAGCAAGCGCTGGTAGCTATGAATTTTGATTTTTTCACGCCGCCTGATGCAGACCGGATGCATAGGGGTTCAGGAAGTGGCTGTGCCCGTTCGTTGTAGCGGGGAAAGGACGACACACCATGAACCGACCCCAGCGTCTCACACCGGGCTTTGCACCATTCCTTCTCGCTCTTCCATCCCCGCCATCAAGGCCCTGTCGTTTTGCACGCCATACCCTGGCCACCGCCGTATTGGCTGTGGCCGCCGTGCAGGCGCCTGTAGCCAGCGCGCAGCGCACGGCGGCCACGGCCCCAACGGCGGCGGCCACTTTCAACATTCCTGCACAGCCGCTGCCTGAAGCGCTGGCACAGTTCGCGCGCCAGTCGGGTGCGCAACTGGTTTACCCGCCCGACTTGGTGCAGGGTCGCAAAGCCCAGGCCGTGCAAGGCGCACGCAGCGCAGACGCGGCGCTGGCCGAGCTTTTGCGCGGCAGCGGCTTGCGCATGCGGCGCGATGGCGCCACGCTGGTGCTGGAGCGCGCGGCAATGGAGAGCAATGCCGCATTGCCCGAGGTGCGTGTGGCCGCCGAGGCGGAGGTGGAAACTGCCGCTGGCCCCGTGCGCGGCCTGGTGGCCCGGCGCAGTGCCACCGGCACCAAAACGGACACGCCGCTGATCGAAACGCCCCAGACCGTCACCGTCATCACCGCCGATCAGATGCAGGTGCAGCGCGTGCGTGACCTGGAGCAGGCGTTTGAATACTCGGCCGGCGTGCGCCCCGTGTCGGGTTACAGCGGCTCTTACGACGCGGTCTACAGCCGGGGCTTCTGGGCCGACGCGCGCAACGGCAGCCTGTTTGCTGATGGGCTCAAGGTGTCGGACAACTCCTGGGCGTCCGGCAAACAGGAGCCCTATGGGCTGGAGCGTGTGGAGCTGGTCAAAGGCGCGGCCTCCGTGCTTTACGGCATGTCGGCCCCTGGTGGTGTGCTGGCCACGGTCAGCAAACGCCCCACGGCCGATGCCGTGAGCGAGGTGGTGGCCGAGGTTGGTACCTATGGACACAAGCAGATCGGCGTTGACCTGGGTGGCGAGGTGGCCCCTGGCAGCGACTGGACCTGGCGCCTCACGGCCCTGGCACGCGACAGCGACACGCCCGTGCGCCCTTTGCAGGACGATGCCGTCTACATCGCACCCGCGCTGCGTTGGCAGCCCTCGGCGGCCACGTCGCTCACGCTGCTGCTGCAGCACCAGCAGCGGCGCCTAGGCTATTCCTACCCGCTTCCGCAGGTGGGCACGCTGCTGCCGGGCCCGGGCGGGCAGCGCATTGCGCGGTTCCGCTTTGGGGGCGAGCCAGGTTTTGACCGGCAGGATGTAGAACAGACCACGCTGACGGCGTTGCTCGAACACCAGGTGACCGAGCAGGCCACCATCCGCCAGGGGCTGCGCTTTTTTGATTCAGAAGCCGACATCTTCTTCACCAACACCACGGCCGACGCAGGTGTGCCCACGCGCGTGCAGCGCCGTGCCATCGACGAGTTCGAGCGCGTGCGGGGCTTCTCGTCGGACACCAGCTGGCAGCAGCGCTGGCGCCATGGCGATGTGCAGCACACCCTGATTGCCGGGGTGGACTACACGCGCTACCGCTCCGAGTCGGAGTGGTATGCCCGCTCGCTCGCGCCGCTGGATCTGTACCAGCCGCAGTACGGCGCCGTGCCCGGTGCGCCTGCACCGCTGGCCTTCTCGTCCACCTCGCAGCGCTGGCAGGCGGGCCTGTATGTGCAAGACCAGATCAAGCTGGGCGAGCGCTGGGTGGCCCTGGCCGGCCTGCGCCACGACTGGAGCGACTACCGCACGCGGCCCTTCTTCACGGCCGGGCCGTGGTCGATGGAGCGCACCGATGCGTTCACCGGGCGCGTGGGCGTGGTGTATCTGGCCCCGGGTGGCTGGGCGCCGTTTGCGGGCTACAGCCAGTCGTTCCAGCCGCAGGGCGGCACCAATGCGCAGGGCCAGCGGTTCAAGCCCACCGAGGGCGAGCAGTTTGAAGTGGGCGTGCGCTGGCAGCCGCAGGGCGAGCGCGGGCTGCTGCTGTCGGCAGCCGTGTACGACCTGCGGCAGGACAATGTGCTCACGCCCGACCCGGCCAACCCGCTCTTCAACGTGCAGGATGGTGAGCAGGAAAGCAAAGGTGTGGAAGCCGAGATCGTGGCGAACCCGGTAAAAGGCTGGACGGTACTTTTCG
>JBCNOJ010000493.1:0-3265 GCA_039593925.1 Acidovorax sp. | reverse complement strand
GATGTCGCCCTTTTTGAGCGGCTTGTCGTTGGGAATGCCATGGCACACCACATGGTTGACCGAAGTACACAGCGACGCGGGGTAGGGCGGGTAGCCGGGCGGTTGATAGCCCACGGTGGCGGAGATGGTGCCCTGCTGCGCCATGCACTCGGCACCCAGGCGGTCGATCTCTTTGGTGGTGATGCCGGGCTTGATGTGCGGGGTGATGTAGTCCAGCACTTCGGAGGCGAGGCGGCAGGCCAGGCGCATGCCCTCAATGTCGTCGGCGCTTTTGATGGTGATGCTCATGCCCGGGATTATCCCATCGGCCCCGCGCCGCGCTGGCAGCGGGGCCATGCCCGGTAAAATGGCGGGCTTCGCGCTGGCCGCATGCAGGGCATGCCGGCGGGCCGGAGCCCTCGTACCCCCTCAGACCCCCAACAGGCCGCTACCGTGACCTTGCACATGACCACGCTGGCGGGCGGCAACGCCCTCAGCACCTTCCGCGCCCAGCAACTTCAACCCGCCCTGGAGGCGATCCACCCCAAGATCAGCGGCATTGCAGCGCGTTTCGTGCACTTGGTCGCCACCGATGCGGCCCCCACCCCCGCTGAACAAGAACGCCTGGCTGCGCTGCTGACCTACGGCGACCCCTACGCGGGCCCCGAAGACGGTGCCGTGCTCATCGTCACCCCGCGCCTTGGCACGTTGTCGCCCTGGGCCTCCAAGGCCACCGACATTGCGCGCAACTGCGGCATCGCCATCCGCCGCGTGGAGCGCATCACCGAATACCGCATCAGCCTGAAATCCGGACTGCTGGGCAAGACGCCCGAGCTGACGGCCGAGCAGCTGGGCCAGATCGCCGCCCTGCTGCACGACCGCATGACCGAATCCGTGGTGGCCGACCGCAGCGCCGCCGCCGCGCTATTCACCGAACTGCAGCCTGCGCCCATGGAGCATGTGGACGTGCTGGCCGGTGGTCGCGCGGCACTCGAAGCCGCCAACACCCGCTTCGGCCTGGCGCTGGCCGACGATGAAATCGACTACCTCGTCAACGCCTTCAACGGCCTGCAGCGCAATCCCACCGACGTGGAACTGATGATGTTCGCGCAGGCCAACAGCGAACACTGCCGCCACAAGATCTTCAACGCCCAGTTCACCATCGACGGCGTGGCGCAGGACAAGAGCCTGTTCGGCATGATCCGCAATACGCACCAACTGGCGCCGCAGCACACGGTGATTGCGTATTCGGACAACGCCTCGGTCATGGAAGGCCACCAGGTGGAGCGGTTTGTGGCCAAAATGGCCTCTAGCGCTGATCTATCAAGCGCTAATAGCTATCAAAAGAGTAGCGTTACCCAGCATGTGCTGATGAAGGTGGAGACCCACAACCACCCCACGGCCATCTCCCCCTTCCCGGGCGCATCGACCGGCGCGGGCGGCGAGATCCGTGACGAAGGCGCCACGGGCCGGGGCTCCAAGCCCAAGGCGGGCCTCACGGGCTTCACTGTGTCCAAGCTCTGGGGCAGCACCGTGGGCAAGCCTGAGCACATTGCCAGCCCGCTGCAGATCATGGTCGAAGGCCCCTTGGGTGGCGCAGCATTCAACAACGAGTTCGGCCGCCCCAACCTGAACGGCTACTTCCGCGAGTACGAGCAGAACGTGGGCGGCGTGCAACGTGGTTACCACAAGCCCATCATGATCGCGGGCGGTGTGGGCGTGATCGATGCCGAGCTGACCAAGAAAATCGAGTTCCCCGCTGGCTCTTTGCTCATCCAGCTCGGCGGCCCCGGCATGCGCATCGGCATGGGCGGCAGCGCGGCCAGTTCCATGGCCACCGGCACCAATGCGGCCGAGCTGGACTTTGACTCGGTGCAGCGTGGCAACCCCGAGATCGAGCGCCGTGCGCAAGAGGTCATCAACCATTGCTGGGCGCAGGGCAGCAACAACCCCATCCTGGCGATCCACGACGTGGGCGCGGGCGGTTTGTCCAACGCGTTCCCCGAGCTGACCAACGACGCAGGTCGTGGCGCGCGCTTTGACCTGCGTGCTGTGCAGCTCGAAGAGTCGGGCATGGCCCCCAAGGAAATCTGGTCGAACGAGTCGCAAGAGCGCTACGTGCTGGCGATTGCGCCCGAGTCGCTGGAACAGTTCAAAGCCTTTTGCGAACGCGAGCGTTGCCCATTCGCCGTGATCGGCACCGCCACCGAAGAGCGCCAACTGGTCCTGCACGACCCCGCCGCCAAAGCCGACGACCAGAAGCTGCCCGTGGACATGCCCATGAACGTGCTGTTGGGCAAGCCGCCCAAGATGCACCGCGACGTGAAGACGGTGGAGCGCGCATTCGCACCGATGGACTTGACCGGCGTGCCCCTGCAAAAGGCCGTGATCGACGTGCTGGCCCACCCCACGGTGGCGTCCAAGCGCTTCCTGATCACCATTGGCGACCGCACGGTGGGTGGCCTCAGCCACCGCGATCAGATGGTCGGCCCCTGGCAGGTGCCTGTGGCCGATTGCGCCGTGACGTTGGCCGATTACAAGGGTTTTGCGGGTGAAGCGATGAGCATGGGCGAGCGGACACCGCTGGCCGCCATCAACGCCCCGGCATCGGGCCGTATGGCCGTGGCTGAGGCCGTCACCAACCTGCTGGCAGCGCCGATTGAGCTGCCTCGTGTGAAGCTGTCGGCCAACTGGATGGCAGCCTGTGGCGAGCCCGGCGAAGATGCTGCGCTCTACGAAACCGTCAAAGCCGTTGGCATGGAGCTTTGTCCTGCGCTGGGCGTGTCCATCCCGGTGGGCAAGGATTCGCTGTCCATGCGCACGCAGTGGAGCGAAGGTTCTGACAAGAAGAAGGTCACATCCCCCGTCAGCCTGATCGTGAGCGCCTTCGCCTCGCTGTCCGACGTGCGCGGCACGCTCACCCCCCAACTGAACGCCACCGAGGACGACACCACGTTGGTGCTGGTCGACCTGGGCAAGGGCCAGAACCGCATGGGCGGCAGCATCCTGGGCCAGACGCTCGAGCAAAGCGGCGATGTGGTGCCCGATGTGGACGACCCGAAAGACTTGGTTAACCTCGTCAACGCCGTGAACGCACTGCGCGCCCAGGGCCGCATCCTGGCCTACCACGACCGCAGCGACGGCGGCCTGCTGGCGGCAGCCGCTGAAATGGCCTTCGCAGGCCATGTGGGCGTGTCGCTCAACGTGGACCTGTTGGTCACCGAGGGTGACGGCATCAGCGACAGCCGCATGGAAACCGGCGACGCCAAGAACTGGGCGCAGCAGG
>JBCNOJ010000492.1:0-3269 GCA_039593925.1 Acidovorax sp. | reverse complement strand
TTGAAGACGCGGAGCCGCTCCCAGCCGGTGCTGAAGCCTGGACGCCGCCCCGCCGCATTGTGTATGTGAGCTGCAACCCGGCCACGCTGGCGCGCGATGCGGGTTTGCTGGTGCATCTGGCAGGCTACCAATGCACGGCGGCCGGCATGGTGAACATGTTTCCGCACACGGCCCACGTGGAAAGCATTGCGGTATTCGAGCGCCCCTGAGGCGTTTGTGGCGCTTGGAGTGCCAAAGCCCGCCATCTCAACGGAGCTGGCTACTGGCCAAACCCACGGAGAACGGGTAAGCGGGCACCTCAGCATGCCCAACGCCGCTGGCGCTCAACTGCGGTTGCGGCTGCTGCTGGGTTCGCGCGTCTCGGTCTCGATGTCGGACGCCTTTTCGGTGCGGTCGGGCTTTTCGGCCTTGCCCAGCACTGAGGGCGCGCCTTCCAGCTTGTTCTCGCGCATGTAGGCGTCCATGTCCTTCCAGCCTGCAAACACGGCGGCCTTGCCAGCCTTGGGGTTGAGTGTGTAGCAGTCTTCCAGGCCCCGCAGCGCATGGCGGCACGCCCCGCCAATGGCCTTGGCTTCTTCTTCGCGCTGCGCGATGCGCGGGTCCGGCCCCATGCCGGGAATCTTGTCGCACGCGGCCAGCAGCAGCACGCTGGAAAGTGCCAGCATGCGGAGCGAGGAGGGGGTGAGCAGGCGATACATGTACTTGCATTATCGGCAGCTGCCGCCCGATGTTGAGGCATGACCCTGCAGCCAGCGCAAGAAAAAAGGCTCCCGAGGGAGCCTTTTGATTGGGAGCAGACCCGAAACCGGGGCGATGAATCAGTCGCGCTCGCCGCCCATGATGCCCAGCAATGCCAGCAGGCTCTGGAACACGTTGAAGATGCTCAGGTACAGGCCCAATGTGGCGCTGATGTAGTTGGTTTCGCCGCCGTCCAGAATGCGCTTGAGGTCATACAGCATGAAGGCGCTGAAGATGCCGATGGCGGCGACCGAGATCGCCATCATGCCCGCCGAGGAACCCACAAACACATTGATCACAGCGCCCACCATGAGCACGAGCGCGCCAACGGTCAGCCACTTGCCCATGCCCGAAAGATCGCGTTTGATCACGCTGGCCAGGCTGGCCATCACGAAAAACACGCCTGCCGTACCGGCAAAAGCGGTCATGATCAGATCCGTACCGTTTTTGAAGCCCAGCACCATGCCGATCATGCGCGACAGCATCAGGCCCATGAAGAAGGTGAACGCCAGCAGCACCGGCACACCAGCGGCCGAGCGCTTGGTTTTCTCGATGGCAAACATGAACCCGAACGCACCGCCCAGGAACACGATCAGACCCAGGCCGCCCGTCAGCGATCGGGTGATGCCGGTGGCCACACCCACCCAGGCGCCCAGCACCGTGGGGATCATGCTCAAGGCGAGCAGCCAGTACGTATTGCGAAGCACCTTGTGGCGCTCTTCCTGCGAGATGCCATAGCCCGCAGAGTGGCCCAGGGTGGTGACTTGGTCATTCATCATCTTGTGTCTCTCCTTGTTGGCCTGCACAGCGCAGACAGCACAAATTTTAGGTGGTGACGGTTTTTTGCCCTTCAATAACCGCGCTCGGTCACCTACTTTTGGTAAGGGTTCTTTCACCCTGAACGGGTGCAAGCGCCTCGCTGGATGCCGCTATGCTTGCCGCCTTGTGTGCCCCGGCCGGCGGCAAAACGCAAAAAAATGCAGCCCGGTGCACGTTCAGTATCTCCCTTGCCATCTGGATGGACCCATGAAAACCAAACACGAACTCGAACTGGCCGACGTCAAGGCGGTGGCCGCCGCCGCTGAAGCCGAAGCCCTGAAGAACAACTGGGCAGTGACCATTGCCATCGTGGACGACGGCGGTCACCTGCTGTGGCTGCAGCGCCTGGACGGTGCAGCCGCGGTGTCGTCGCACATCGCTCCTTCCAAGGCCCGCACGGCCGCTCTGGGCCGGCGCGAAAGCAAGGTTTACGAAGATATCGTCAACGGCGGTCGTACCTCGTTCCTCAGCGCTCCCACCATCGACGGCTTGCTCGAAGGCGGCGTGCCGATCCTGAAAGACGGCCAATGCCTGGGCGCTGTGGGCGTGAGTGGTGTGAAGTCCACCGAAGACGCGCAGATCGCCCGTGCCGGGATTGCAGCACTGGGGCTCTGATTTGCTTCTGAATTGATAGCTGGTAGCGCTTATGCGCTAAGCGCTGGAGGCTAAAACACTCCAGTACTGACCATGCACGTAAAAAAACCGGCTCCAGGCCGGTTTTTTTACGAGGGTCAAAAAGCAACCAATTCTTGGAGCGAAGAGGGCAGAAAAAAAGCCTGGCTACGCGGGCAAGCCCGTTGGCTGGCAAAAACGACCCTTGCGAGCTTCTGAAAGCCCGGGAGTCGCCCCACGATGAAACTTATTTGGTCAGGATCAGTTTGCCAAGCTTGGTGGCCTGCAGGCGGTACACCGAACCGTTGTGGCTGATGGCCACTGCCTTCTGGCCGCGCAGCAGCGCGCTGCTGTCCACGGCGACAGCTTGGGTTTCGTCCAGGCGGGCATCAGTGCGGTCAACGCGCGTGGCAGACAGATCCGAAGGCGTGGAGCGCAGGAGCGAGGCGGCGGTCAGGGTGGCTTGCATGGATGATTTCCTGTTGCGTTTTGCTAATGATAACGATTCGCAATTGCGAGTCAAGCGACTTTGGTGTTTCTTTTTGTTCTTTTGGTTTGGGACGGGTGCACGGGATGCACTGGCGTGCTGAGCCCGCAATGCATCTGCTGCATCGCCCGCGCCACCCGCCCACACAAAGCACATTGCCCAGGCAGCGCGTTGGCTGGCTGGGCAAGGGGGCCATGCAGAAACAGGTAGGTGCCAGAGGTCCGCTGGTCAGCCGGTACCCTGCACAGCATTGGGCACGATGACTGTCACTGCGCTGGGTCAGTCACGAATCCGATCTTGCGCACACCTGCGCGCTGCGCGGCGGCCATGGCCTGGGCCACGCGCTCATAGCGCACTTCCTTGTCGCCGCGGATGTGCAGGTCGGGCTGGGGCTCCTTGGCGGCTTCGGCCTGCAGGCGGGGGAACAGCTCTTCTTCCGTGACCTGCGTTTCGTTCCAGAAATACTTGCCCTCGGCCGACACGGACAGCCGCACGGTTTCGGGCTTGATGTTCTCAGGCTGGTTGGTGGCGCGGGGGAGGTCCACATTCACCGAGTGTTTCATCACCGGCACGGTGATGATGAAGATGATGAGCAGCACCAGCATGACGTCGA
>JBCNOJ010000491.1:0-3285 GCA_039593925.1 Acidovorax sp. | reverse complement strand
AGGCCGACATCGACAAGAACGCCGCCACACGGGCCGAGGCACAAATAACCTCCAGCCTGCGCCTTTTGAGCCAGCACGGCAATCCGGAAAACGCGCACCACGACGAAAACCTGTGGCACCCCAAGGTCGTGCAGATCAGCGCACTGCTGGGGCAGGGCGTGGACAGCTTCTGGGCCGCCGTCACGCAGTTCCGCCAGCTGCAAACCGCCAACGGCCGCCTGGCCACGCGGCGCGAGAAGCAGGCACTGGCGTGGATGTGGGAGCGTATCGACGCGGGCCTCAAGCTCGCGTTTCGCCAGCATCCGCAGGTCAAAGAGTTGCTGCCCCAGATGCAGGCCGATGTGGCCGCGGGGCGCATCGCGGCATCCACTGCAGCGCGAAATCTGCTGCTAGCGCAATCCAGTAAAGCGCCAGCAGCTATCAAATAAATAGTAAACCAACCACCGAATTCACCAAAGGACGACCATGCAAGACATCCTGGAGCAACTGGAGAAAAAGCGTGCGCTGGCACGCCTGGGCGGCGGGCAAAAGCGCATTGATGCGCAGCACGCCAAGGGCAAGCTCACCGCGCGCGAGCGCATCGAGCTGCTGCTGGACGACGGCACGTTCGAGGAATGGGACATGTTCGTCGAGCACCGCTGCACCGACTTTGGCATGGAGGACAACAAGATCCCCGGCGACGGTGTGGTGACGGGCTACGGCATGATCAACGGCCGCCTGGTGTTCGTGTTCAGCCAGGACTTCACGGTGTTTGGTGGTGCGCTGTCTGAAACCCATGCCGAGAAGATCTGCAAGGTGATGGACCAGGCAATGAAGGTGGGTGCGCCGGTCATCGGCCTCAACGACTCGGGCGGTGCGCGCATCCAGGAAGGTGTAGCGTCTTTGGGCGGCTATGCCGACGTGTTCCAGAAGAACGTGCTGGCCAGCGGCGTGATTCCGCAGATCAGCATGATCATGGGCCCCAGCGCCGGTGGTGCCGTGTACTCTCCCGCCATGACGGACTTCATCTTCATGGTCAAGGATTCGAGCTACATGTTCGTGACTGGTCCGGAAGTGGTCAAGACCGTGACGCACGAAGAAGTGACGGCCGAAGAGCTCGGCGGCGCCGTGACCCACACCACCAAGAGCGGTGTGGCCGACATGGCGTTCGAGAACGACGTGGAGGCGCTGATGATGCTGCGCCGCCTGTACAACTACCTGCCGCTCAACAACCGCGAAAAGGCCCCGGTGCGCCCCAGCAACGACCCGGCCGACCGCATGGACCTGAGCCTGGACACCCTGGTGCCCGAGAACCCCAACAAGCCCTACGACATGAAGGAGCTGATCCTCAAGACGGTGGACGACGGGGACTTTTTCGAGCTGCAGCCCGAGTACGCCAAGAACATCATCATCGGCTTTGCCCGCATGGAAGGCCAGACCGTGGGCATCGTGGCCAATCAGCCGCTGGTGCTGGCCGGTTGCCTAGACATCAAGTCCAGCATCAAGGCCGCGCGCTTTGTGCGCTTTTGTGATGCGTTCAACATCCCGGTCGTCACCTTTGTGGACGTGCCCGGCTTCATGCCCGGCACCAGCCAGGAGTACGGCGGCATCATCAAGCACGGCGCCAAGCTGCTGTACGCATACGCCGAGTGCACCGTGCCCAAGATCACCGTCATCACCCGCAAGGCCTACGGCGGCGCGTACGACGTGATGAGCTCCAAGCACCTGCGCGGCGACGTGAACCTGGCTTGGCCCAACGCCGAAATTGCGGTGATGGGCGCCAAGGGCGCGGTGGAAATCATCTTCCGCGAAGACAAGAACGACCCGGTGAAGCTGGCCGCCCGCGAGGCCGAATACAAGCAGCGCTTTGCCAACCCGTTTGTCGCCGGCGCACGCGGCTTTATCGACGACGTGATCCTGCCGCACGAGACGCGCAAGCGCATCTGCCGCAGTCTGGTCATGCTGCGCGACAAGAAGCTCGAAAACCCGTGGCGTAAGCACGGCAACATCCCACTGTGAGCGGACAAGGAGCATAAGAACATGTTTACGAAAATCCTGATCGCCAACCGTGGCGAAAACGGCCGCGCAGCGGACGTTTCGACAAATCGCCTGGCGCAGACCGCGCAGCGGGCTGCTACACGCCACCCCATCGCCTGAGGAGATAAGAGAATGTTTACAAAAATCCTGATTGCGAACCGGGGCGAGATTGCGTGTAGGGTCATCGCGACTG
This sequence comes from Acidovorax sp., assembly GCA_039593925.1. Classification (GTDB taxonomy): domain Bacteria; phylum Pseudomonadota; class Gammaproteobacteria; order Burkholderiales; family Burkholderiaceae_C; genus Acidovorax. Next base: position 1,076 of record JBCNOJ010000491.1, on the reverse strand, counting down.
CCCGCAAGATGGGCATCAAGACGGTGGCCGTTTACTCCGACGCCGACAAGGAAGCCCGCCACGTCAAGCTGGCCGACGAGGCCGTGCACATTGGCGCCGCGCCATCGCGTGAGTCGTACCTGCTGGCCGACAAGATCATTGACGCCTGTAAGCAGACCGGCGCGCAAGCCGTGCACCCCGGCTATGGCTTCCTCTCTGAAAACGAAGCCTTTGCCAAGCGCTGCGAGGACGAAGGCATTGCCTTCATCGGCCCCAAGGCGCATTCGATTGCGGCCATGGGCGACAAGATCGCTTCAAAGAAGCTGGCCAACGAAGCCAAGGTCAACACCATCCCTGGCTACAACGACGCTATTCAAGGGCCTGAGCAGGCGGTGGAGATTGCCAAGGGCATTGGCTACCCCGTGATGATCAAGGCCTCGGCCGGGGGCGGTGGCAAGGGCCTGCGCGTGGCGTTCAACGACAAGGAAGCGTTTGAAGGCTTTGCCAGCTGCCAGAACGAAGCCCGCAACAGCTTTGGCGACGACCGCATCTTCATTGAGAAGTTTGTGCAGGAGCCACGCCACATCGAGATCCAGGTGTTGGGCGACAGCCACGGAAACGTGATCTACCTGAACGAGCGCGAGTGCTCCATCCAGCGCCGCCACCAGAAGGTGATTGAAGAGGCACCTTCGCCCTTCATCAGCGACGCCACCCGCAAGGCCATGGGCGAGCAGGCCGTGGCGCTCGCCAAGGCCGTGAAGTACCAGTCTGCAGGTACGGTTGAGTTTGTGGTCGGCAAGGACCAGGACTTCTACTTTCTGGAGATGAACACCCGCCTGCAGGTGGAGCACCCGGTCACCGAGTGCATCACCGGCCTGGACCTGGTGGAGCTGATGATCCGCGTGGCGGCGGGCGAAAAGCTGCCGCTCACGCAGGCCGATGTGAAGCGCGACGGCTGGGCCATCGAGTGCCGCATCAACGCCGAGGACCCGTTCCGCAACTTCCTGCCGTCCACGGGCCGCCTCGTGCGCTTCGCGCCGCCGCAGGAAACCATGTTCTCGGCCGACACCGGGCATCTGCACGGCGTGCGCGTGGAC
>JBCNOJ010000490.1:0-3288 GCA_039593925.1 Acidovorax sp. | reverse complement strand
CACAAAAAGGGCAGCAAGGAGTAGCACCGATGGCATTTGTGGAACCCGTTACCCTGCGTGACCGCGGCGTGCGCCTGGAGCCTCTGACGCTGACCCATGAAGCAGGCCTGCGCGCAGCCGCAGCCGATGGAGAACTGTGGAAACTGCGCATTACGTCCGTGCCCACGCCTGAGGACACCCGCAGCTACATCGAAGCCGCGCTCACCATGCGTGCCGATGGCAACCGCTTTGCTTTCGCTGTGCTCGACGATGCCACCGGCGAAGTGCTGGGCACCACGAGCTACCACGACATCGTGCCAGCTATTCAGCGCGTGGAAATTGGCTACACCTGGTACCGCAAAAGCGTGCAGCGCACCCACGTCAACACCACCTGCAAGCTGCTGATGATGGGCCATGCGTTCGATACGCTGCGCTGCCACGTGGTGGGGTGGCGGACGGACAACTTCAACTTTGCCTCGCAGCGCGCCATCGAGCGCCTGGGCGCCAAGAAAGATGGCGTGATCCGAGGGCATGCCCTGCGCCGCGACGGCACCATCCGCGACACCGTGATGTACAGCATGCGCAGCGGCGAATGGCCCGAGGCCAAAGCACAATTGCTATATCTTTTAGAGCAGCGAGCGCTTGACGCATAAGCGCTGGAGGCCAAAAACATGCTGATCGACTTCTTCTACACCTTGCGGGCAGCAAAGCTGCCGGTGTCGGTCAAGGAATACCTGACGCTGCTCGAAGCCCTGCAAGCCGGCGTGGTGGGCCCCAAGTCCGATGACGCATGGAGCCTGGACGACTTCTACAACCTCTCGCGCCTCACGCTGGTCAAGGACGAGAAGCACTACGACAAGTTCGACCGGGCCTTCGGCGCCTACTTCAAGGGCGTGGAGATGGTGGCCGACTTCACCAAGGAGATCCCGGCCGACTGGCTGCGCAAGATCCTGGAGAACGAACTCACGCCCGAGCAAAAGGCCGCCATCGAGAAAATGGGCTGGGACGAGCTGATGGAGACGCTGAAGAAGCGCCTCGAAGAACAGAAGGAGCGCCACGAAGGCGGCAGCAAGTGGATCGGCACGGGCGGCACCAGCCCCTTTGGCCACGGCGGCTACAACCCGCAGGGCGTGCGCATCGGCGGAGCAGGCAAGAACAAGAGCGCCGTGAAGGTGTGGGAGCAGCGCGCCTACAAAGACTACGACGACCAGCAAGAGCTGGGCACGCGCAACATCAAGGTGGCGCTGCGCCGCCTGCGCAAGTTTGCGCGCGAAGGTCATGACCTGGAGCTGGACCTGCCCGACACCATTCGCAGCACAGCCGCCAACGCCGGCTACCTGGACATCAAGATGGTGCCCGAGCGGCACAACAACGTGAAAGTGCTGCTGCTCATGGACGTGGGCGGCACGATGGACGAACACATCCAGCGCGTGGAAGAGCTCTTTAGCGCGGTGAAGTCAGAGTTCAAGCACCTGGAGTTCTATTACTTCCACAACTGTGTCTATGACTTCATGTGGAAGAACAACCGGCGCCGCTTTGCCGAGAAGTTTCCGACCTGGGACATCATCCGCAAGTACAACAAGGACTACAAGCTGATCTTCGTGGGCGACGCGACCATGAGCCCCTACGAAATTTTGCAGCCCGGCGGCAGCGTGGAATACAACAACGAAGAGCCCGGTGCGGAATGGATCCAACGGCTCACGCATGCCTTCCCCAAGCATGCATGGATCAACCCCGAGCCTCAGGGCGTCTGGCAATACCGTCAGAGCATCAGCATCATCCAGCAGCTGATCGGCAACCGCATGTACCCGCTTTCGCTCAAGGGGCTGGAGGAAACCATGCGGCTGCTGTCCAAGTAGCCAGACAGCGCTGCGATTGCAGCCCTCTGCGCGAGAGCGCCAAACGGCAGAAAAGCAGCGTCAAGCCACCCGATTTGGTGACAATTCACATTGGGGTGCACGCAGGGCTGATTGCAGAAAACGCCCGGCTGGCAGCCACAAGGCGAGAAACTGTCTGACATGGAAGGGCTTGTTTTGAGGGCATAGTCGGGCCAGCGCATACTGCGCCCAAACCCGCGCCCTTCTTATCACGTGCCCACTCCTGTCGTGCCCCTCAGCGTTTTGCGTCACATCCCTGCAAACGTGCCAACGCCGACCCTTTGGTCGGCGTTGCTGCTTTTCAGCATCCTAGGCTTGCAGGGCTGTAGCCTGCTGCCCAAAACCGATGGCAAGGGTGATGGCGCGGACGATGCCATGGCCCCCGTCATTGCCGAGTCGGCTACACCGTCGTTTGCCGTCGAAGTGAAGGCACCCGACACGGTGCGTGACACGCTGGAACGCCACCTAGAGCTGCAACGCTTTCGCAACCTACCCGATCTGCAAGCCAACGAATTGCAGCGCTTGCTGGGCGCGGCCGACGCCAATGCACGCGAACTGCTGGGCACGCTGGGTTACTTCTCGCCCACCATCACGGTGGAACTGGTGGAGACGCCAGAGCACCCCACCACGCCGCGCAAGGTGGTGGTCACCGTCGATACCGGGCCGCAAACCCGCATCGCAGGTGCGGATGTGGCTTTCTCCGAGGCGACTGACGGCAGCGACGCCGAAGGCCGCGCCCGCCAGCAGCGGCGCGTGCAGCGCAATTGGTCTTTGCCGCCTGGCCAGCCTTTTACGCAGTCGGCATGGGACAGCGCCAAAAACGGCGGACTGCGCCAGTTGCAGGTGCGCCGCTACCCCACGGCGCGCATTGCCAACAGCCGCGCCGAAATCGATGCCGACAAGCACCAGGCGCAACTGAGCGTGACCTACGACCCGGGGCCCGTCTACCGGTTCGGGCCGCTGCGCGTGGAAGGCAGCGAGCGTTACGACCCGGACGGTGCGCGGCGCCTGGCACGCCTGCCCACCGGGGCCATCTATGACGAGGCCGAGATGCTGGACGCCCAACTGCGACTGGCCAGCAGCGGCTACTACGACGCCGTGTTCCTGACACTGGACACAGAAGGCACCGACCCCAAGGCCGCCCCTGTGGTGGCGCAGGTGCGCGAGGCCCCGCTGCAGAAGGTCGTTTTTGGCCCTGGCTTCTCGACCGACAGCGGGGCGCGTTTGTCGCTGGAGCACATCCACAACCAGCTGCCCGTGCTGGGCTGGCGTGCGGTGAGCAAGCTCTCGCTGGACAGGGAAACCAAGCTCGCAAACACCGAATGGACCGGCCTGCCAAACAACAACGGCTGGCGCTGGTTCACGGGAGCGCAGCTGCAGCGCGAGGCCACGGGTGACTACGACGTGAACAGCGGACGCCTGCGCTATGGCC
>JBCNOJ010000049.1:0-17047 GCA_039593925.1 Acidovorax sp. | reverse complement strand
CAGGGGGATGCTCTTTATTTTACGCGTCCAGAGCCTTGCGGACGCCGCGCAGGAAGTCGATGGTCAGGGGGACTACCTTGGCGTGCTCCTGGTCTTCGATCAACTGGATGATGCGGCTGCCGATGACCACGGCATCGGCCACCTTGCCAATGGCCTGGGCAGTTGCCGCGTCGCGGATGCCGAAGCCCACGCCTACGGGGATGTGCACATGCTCGCGGATGCGCGGCAGCATCTGCTCCACCGTTGAGGTGTCGAGCGCGCCCGAACCTGTCACGCCCTTGAGCGACACGTAGTACACATAGCCGCTGGCCACGCGCGCCACCTGGGCCATGCGCTCCTGGGTGCTGGTGGGTGCCAGCAGGAAGATCAAATCCATGCCGTGGGCGCGCAAGTCGGCCGCAAAGGCCTCGCATTCCTCGGGCGGGTAGTCCACGATGAGCACGCCATCGACGCCAGCTTCGGCGGCATCACGCACGAAGGCGCTCTGACCGGCTGGCTGTCCATGCGCATTGCCGTGGACTTGGTCATAGCGCTCCACGGGATTTGCGTAGCCCATCAGTACCACGGGGGTGGTGCTGTTGCGCTTGCGGAATTCGCGCACGTGGTCGAGCACCTGCACCATGCCGACTCCCAGGCCCAATGCTTTTTCGCCTGCTTTCTGGATGACGGGGCCGTCGGCCATGGGGTCCGAGAAGGGCACGCCCAGCTCGATCACGTCGGCGCCGGCCTCCACCATGCCGTGCATGAGCGCGGGGGTGATGTCGGCAAACGGAAAGCCAGCCGTGACATAGGGAATCAGCGCCTTGCGGCCCTGGGCTTTCAGCTGTTCGAATGTGGTCTCAATGCGGCTCATGGCTTGGCGTCTCCTGCAGCGCCCTTGACGGTCAGGCCGCGCATGGAAGGGCGGTCGTAGAAATCTTCGCCCGACAGGTCCGCCACGGTGCCGATGTCCTTGTCGCCCCGGCCCGAAAGGTTGACCAGGATGGCTTGGTCGGGTCGCATTTCCTTGGCGAGCTTCAGGGCGTAGGCAAAGGCGTGGCTCGATTCGAGCGCCGGGATGATGCCTTCGGTGCGACAGAGGTGGTGGAAGGCTGCAAGCGCCTCTTTGTCGGTGATGCCCACATACTCGGCACGGCCGATTTCCTGCAGCCAGGCATGTTCGGGGCCCACGCCAGGGTAGTCCAGCCCTGCGCTGATGCTGTGCGTTTCGGTGATCTGGCCGTTGGCGTCCTGCAGGATGAAGGTGCGGTTGCCGTGCAACACGCCCGAGCTGCCGCGTTGCAGCGATGCGGAGTGTTTGCCACTGTCCAGCCCCTCGCCAGCGGCCTCCACGCCGATCAGGCGCGTGTTGGCGAATGGGATGTAGGGGTGGAAGATGCCCATGGCGTTGCTACCGCCGCCCACGCACGCGATCACGGCGTCGGGCTGCTCGGCGGTGATCTTCTGCTCGGCCAGCATGGCAGGCATCTGCTCGATGGACTCCTTGCCGATCACACTCTGAAAGTCGCGCACCATCATCGGGTAGGGGTGCGGGCCCGCCACGGTGCCGATGATGTAGAAGGTGTTGTCCACGTTGGCCACCCAGTCGCGCATGGCCTCGTTGAGCGCGTCCTTCAGCGTCTTGCTGCCCGACTCGACGGGTACCACAGTGGCACCCAGCAGCTTCATGCGAAAGACATTGGGGCTTTGGCGCTTGACGTCCTCGCTGCCCATGTAGACCACGCATTCCAGGCCGTAGCGCGCACAGATGGTGGCCGTAGCCACGCCGTGCTGACCTGCGCCCGTCTCGGCGATCACTCGTGGCTTGCCCATGCGCTTGGCCAACATGGCCTGTCCGATCACATTGTTGATCTTGTGGGCACCGGTGTGGTTGAGGTCTTCGCGCTTGAGGTAGATCTGGGCTCCACCCAGCTCGCGGCTGGTGCGGGCGGCGTGGTAGACCGGCGAGGGGCGGCCCACGAAGTGCTTGAGCTCGTAAGCAAATTCGGCCAGAAACTCGGAGTCGTTCTGGTAGCGGGCGTAGGCGTCGCGCAGTTCTTGGATGGCGTGGGTGAGTGTTTCGCTGACGAAGCTGCCGCCGTAGGAGCCGAAATGGCCCGAGGGATCAGGTTGCTGATAGGAATAATTCATGAGGGTTCTTTGCAAGTTGGGCATCGGCCGCGCGCACGGCGGCGATGAACCGTTGGATCTTTCCGGCGTCCTTGATGCCCTTCAGCGGCTTGCCATCAGGACCGTCAACTTCGACGCCAGAGCTGACATCAACCGCCAGCGTGGTGCAACGCGGGCGGACTTGCAAAATGCCATCGGTCACGTTTGCAGGCGTGAGTCCACCAGACAAAACGAGGTGAGAGCTGACGCTTTGTGGAAGGAGTGACCAATTGAATGCCTTGCCGCCGCCGCCATAACCGTCGACATGGGCGTCGAGCAGAATGGCCTGGGCGTGGGAGTAATCGAAAGCGTATTTTACGAGGTCAAACTGGGCCGCACCGTCGCCAAGGGGTATCCGCGCTGCACGCAGGTAGGGGCGTGCGCCATGGTGGGTTGCATCCAGGCAGTCCTGGGGCGATTCATCACCATGAAATTGGATGGTAGCGCTTGGTACCAAAGCGCTGGCAGCTATCACATTGGTAGCGGATTCATTCACCACCAGCAGCACCGGCGTGACAAACGGGGGGAGGCGTTGGGCCAGCTGCGCTGCGCGTTGGGGGGTGACGGCGCGCGGGCTGGGGGCGTACAGAACAAACCCCACCGCGTCGGCACCGGCTGCCACAGCGGCATCCACGTCTTCCTCTCGGGTGAGTCCGCAGATCTTGATGCGGGTGCGAGACGGGACAGGCGTGAGGGTGGAGGCGGCAGCTTTCATGGCAGCCAATCATACGCAGCCGTACGCTCCGGCAATCCCCATTCAGAGCCGTAGACAGGACCTTGAAAATACAAGCCGTCCGGCGAGAACGTGGGCGCCGCCACCTTGCGAGAGCGGGCGTGCAGCACCTGCTGCATCCAATGTGGTGGCTGATCGCCTTGGCCGACCGTGATCAGGCAGCCCATGATGTTGCGGATCATGTGGTGCAAAAACGCATTGGCTTCGAATTCAAAGCGCCAATAGCAAGGGCTCCAGCCCAGTTCCGGGTGAGGGTGGCTCAAGCCACGCTGCGAGATGTCGATGCGATGAATTGTCTTGACCGGGGTTTTGGCCTGGCATGCCGATGCCCGGAATGAAGTGAAATCGTGCTCGCCGAGCAACAAATCTGCGGCCTCGCGCATGGCGTCGAGGTGGAGCGGGCGGTACACCCAACCCACGCGCCCGGCGTCTACGCTGGGGCGCACAGGCGACTGCAGCAGCACATAGGCGTAGCGCCTTGCCACTGCGCTCGCACGCGAATGAAAGCTGTCTGGCACGGCCTGAGCCCACTGAACCGCAATGTCGGCAGGCAAAAAGGTGTTGGTGCCTCGCACCCAGGAGGCGGGCGGGCGCTGCAACGGCGTGTCGAAGTGCACCACCTGCATCAAGCCGTGCACACCGGCGTCCGTGCGGCCCGCGCACAAGGTGCTGACGGGGTGCGTAGCAAAGCGGCCCAGGGCCGCTTCGAGTTTGTCTTGGATGGTGTTGCCAGACAGCTGGCTTTGCCAGCCGCTGTAGGCGCTACCGTTGTAGCTGACACCCAGCGCCACCCTCATCGGGCGGCCTGGGGCAGGGTGGTGAGGCTGGCTGCCAAAAGCTCCTGGAAGGCTCGCATCAGCCCAGTTCGGCCAGCATGCGCTGGGCGCGCGTCTTCAGGGCGCCACTGGATTCCGCCACCACCTCTTCGATCAGCGTGCGGGCACCATCGGTGTCGCCAATGGCGTTGAACTCCTCTGCCAGTGCCAGCTTGGTGGCCAGCGGGTCGTCCTGCGCGGCGGCGGAGCCGTCGTCCGCATAGATCGGCGCGGGAGCGGGTTCGACCGCCTTGGGTGCGGGCGCGGCCATGGGCGTGGAGGGGGTATTCAAGTCCAAAGACAGCTCGCCCAAATCAAACTCCATGGGGGCGGAGTCTTTGGGGTGCATCGACAGTGGCATCGGCCCTGAGGGCGCCATGCTCAGGTCGTCCACCGGAAAGTCCAGGTCTGCCACGGGCGGTGGGTCCATCATCGGGCTGGGCGATGTGTTCTGCGTGTTCCACGCAGGCTCCACGGGTTGCGACACATCAGGAAGGTCCAGACCGGGGCGCAGTGTGGGGGGCTCCTCGTCATCCAGTGCAGTGCTGCGCGAATTCGCTGCAGCCGCTGCGGCCGCAGCCGCAAAGCCGCCAGCGGCTGCGGGTGGGGCATCCGTCAGCGCGTCGTCGGGCAGGTCCAGATCGAGGTCAAGATCCAGGTCGGGGGGCAACGCTGCCGCCGCAGCGCTGCCAGCGGCCGCACCGGTGAAGGTGCTGGGGAAGCCGCCGGGTGGCTGAGACGGGTAATCGTCGTCGCCCATTCCGGGGCGGCCACCGGGTTGGTACAGGCGGTTGTCCGGGTCCAGGTCGCGGCCCAGCTCTGCAATGCGTGCCCAGTCAGGGCCTTCGCCCTGGGTGAGCTTGAACACATCGCCAGCAACGGCTTCCAGCGCCTTGCGGTCCTGGCGCTTTGCGTAGATTTCTCCGAGCTTCACGTGTACGGACACGCGGGCAGGGTTATGGCGAACCGCTTCCTTGAGGATTTCTTCTGCCTGCAGGTCGCGCCCATAAGCCAGGTACACATCGGCTTCGGCCACGGGGTCCACGTCACCGCCAGCGTCCAGCTGGCTGGGCGAATAGGCCATGGACGAGCCGGTGGTCATTTCGCTGTTCGCGGTGTCCACACGCTGGCCACCGCTGGCGCCGAAGAACGAATCGGGCTGAATGCGGCTTTCGAGGAAGGAACTGTCCACTCCGCTGTTTTGCCGACGGCGCTGCACGGCGCGGTAGGCGCCATAGCCCAGCAGCAAGGCCAGTAGGCCGCCACCGGCCAGGGGCAGCACGGGGTCGTCCATCAGGCCAGACAGGAACCCGGGTTCTTCGGCCGGTGCAGGGGCGGGTACCGCCGGTGCGGGTGCGGGTGCTGGCGCTGCGACCGGTGCAGATGCGCGTTCGGATGCAGCTTCTGCGGGTGCTGCCGCCTCGGTGGGGGCACTGGCACTGGCAGTGGCTTCTGGCGCCGATGCGGGCGCTTCGGGCGCTGCAGGTGCCGTGGGCGTGGCAGGCACCGCGGGTGTTTGCACCGCCACACCGCCCGGGGCGCTGGCGGCGCCCGTAGGCGCAGCAGCAGGCGCTGCGCTGCCTGTAGGGGCCGAGGCAGCGCCTAGCTTGTTCAGATCGGTAATGTTCTTGGACAGCTCGGCCATGCGCGTGGCCGCCTCGCTGGCTTGCTTGTCGCGAGCCACTTGGTCTTCCGCCGCCTTTTGGCCGCTGACCGACCCTTTGGACAGGGTGAGCTTGTCTGGCGCTGTCGTAGCGGGCTTGCGGTCTTCGACGCGGGTTTGCACCGTGCCGGTGGCAGAGCGTTGCGCTGCTGCGACTTCGGTGGATGGCGCGGCGCCTGCCAGCTTGCGGCGGAATTCGTTGAAGTCGCGCGCCTGCGCCGACAAAATCTGGCGTGCTTCGGGAGCCGGCGTCGCTTGCGCGGCAGCTTGGTCAGGCATCTGCAGCACTGCGCCCGCCTTCAGGCGGTTGACATTGCCTTGGATGAACGCGTCAGGGTTGGCACGCATCATCGCCACCAGCATCTGGTCCAGCGACACACCTGCGGGGCGATAGGCATTGGCGATTCGGCCAGCGGTATCGCCGGCCTGCACCGTGACGCCGTCTGCAGGCGCTGGGCGGGGAGCTGCAGCCGGGGCCGGGCGCGGCGCTGCCGGGGCTGCGGCAGCTTCGCTGCGGGCAGGAGCCACAGGCCTTGCCGATGGAGCGGGCTGAGCGGCGGGTGGGGTGATTTGCGGCGATGCCGTGACCGCTGGCGCTGGGCGGCGCATCGTAGGCGGGTCGAACAGCATGGTGTAGCTGCGCACAATGCGGCCCGTGCCCCAGTTGGCGTCCAGCACCAGGTCAAGGAAGGGCTCGTTGACGGGCCGGTCACTGGACAGGCGCAACACGGCGGTGCCGTCGGCGCGGCGCTGCAATTGGATTTGCAGGCCGTTCATGGTTTGGGTGTATTCCATGCCTTGCGCACGGAAAACGTCGGGTGAAGCGGCTGTGGCGCGCAGGGTGTCGGCTTCTGCCGGCGTGATCTGGGGAAGATCGATCTCGGCACGCAGGGGCTCGCCCAAGGCAGACTGCACAGTGATGCGGCCCAGGGCCAAAGCGGCTGCGTCCCCAGCGTAAAAGCCGGCCGACACAACGGCCGCGGCCGCCAGGGCAGAAATTTTCCAACGATGCATGTTTGCCAACAACTGATTAGGTTTTTGTGCGGCTCGGACGAGCGGTGCTGTTTTTCTCATGGTCTGATCCCCGCCCCGGCGCGTGAAAATATGTAAAAAGCACCATAGCATCAATGTTTTGCACTGACAAGCTGAGGTGGCGCCGAAGCTTTGCGCGGTGGCTTGCTGCCCCAACTTGGGGCATGCGATTGTTGCCAATTGCCAACGTACCGTAACTGGGTGTGTCCAGACGTTGGCGCAAAAAAAGGCGCGCACAACCAAAGGTTGCGCGCGCTTTTCGCAGGGTCTGTAGCCGGCTATCAGGCGTCGAGCAGGATGCGCAGCATGCGGCGCAATGGCTCGGCGGCACCCCACAGCAACTGGTCGCCGATGGTGAAGGCACCTACATACTCTGGGCCCATGGCCAGCTTGCGAATGCGGCCTACTGGGATGGTCATGGTGCCGGTCACGGCTACGGGGGTCAGATCCTGGATGGTGGCCTCGCGGGTGTTGGGCACCACTTTCACCCATTCGTTGTCGGCCGCGATCATGGCTTCGATGTCGGCCACGGGCACATCCTTCTTGAGCTTGAAGGTTAGCGCCTGGCTGTGGCAGCGCATGGCGCCCACGCGCACGCAGAAGCCGTCCACGGGGATGGCGGCGGTGCTGAAGCCTTCGCCCTGGCCGAGGATCTTGTTCGTTTCGGCCATGCCCTTCCACTCTTCCTTGGACATGCCGTTGCCCAGGTCCTTGTCGATCCAGGGGATCAGGCTGCCACCCAGGGGCACGCCGAAGTTGGCGGTTTCGGCCGCCGAAAGACTGCGCTGCTTGGCAATCACCTTGCGGTCGATTTCCAGGATGGCGCTCTTGGGGTCATCCAGCAGGGCGCGCACTTCCGCGTTCAGGGTGCCGTACTGGGTGAGCAACTCGCGCATGTGCTGGGCACCACCGCCCGAAGCGGCCTGGTAGGTCTGGGTGCTCATCCACTCGACGAGACCCGCCTTGTACAGCGCGCCCACGCCCATCAGCATGCAGCTCACGGTGCAGTTGCCGCCGATCCAGTCCTTGCCGCCGTTAGCCAGGGCGTTCTTGATGACGGGCATGTTGACTGGATCGAGCACGATGACCGCGTTCTTCTCCATGCGCAGAGACGATGCGGCGTCGATCCAGTGGCCGTTCCAGCCCGCGGCGCGCAGCTTGGGGTACACCTCGTTGGTGTAGTCGCCGCCCTGTGCGGTGATGATGATTTCGCAGCGCTTCAGAGCCTCTATGTTGAACGCGTCCTGCAGCGAAGTCTCGTTCTTGGCCTGGGCAGGGGCCTTGCCACCTGCGTTCGAGGTGGAGAAGAACATGGGTTCGATCAGATCGAAGTCCTTCTCTTGTTCCATGCGGTCCATCAAGACCGAGCCGACCATGCCGCGCCAGCCGACCAACCCTACCAACTTGCTCATTTCAACGCCCCTTTTTCAGTGTAAGAAACAGTGCCCGACCGGGACTGGACCTTTGCCCCGGCTCGTCTGGGCCAGGGAGGGCGCACGACGATACCGGAGCTGGGTCAGCCCTTAATGGTCGTGGTTTTGGTGGTGATTGCGCGCACAGCCACGCCTGCCAGGGCGGCAGTAGCGGTGTTCAGGACGAACGGGCGGGCGGCAAACATGGGCGAGATTGTAGCGGATTGGTCCCCAATGCTGCATTTTCAGACCGCAACCACCAAACTTCGGTGCCCCGGCGATGCTTTCCCGAGACAGCTGGAAAGCATGCACAACAAAAAAGCGCCGCAGTGCGGCGCTTTCCCGGGCATTGTGGGGCTCCAAGCAGCCCGCCGCCGACTTATTGCGCGGACAGCGCCTTCACCACGGCGTCGCCCATTTGCGACGTACCGACCTTGGTTGTGCCTTCGCTGTAGATGTCCGGCGTGCGCAGGCCTTGCTCCAGCACCTTCTGCACGGCCGCTTCGATGCGCTTGGCGGCTTCGTCCTGGTTCAAGCTGAAGCGCAGCATCATCGCGGCCGAGAGGATGGTGGCCAGCGGGTTGGCCACGCCCTTGCCTGCGATGTCGGGTGCGCTGCCGTGGCTGGGTTCGTACAGGCCCTGGTTGCTGCTGTTCAGGCTGGCCGAGGGCAGCATGCCGATGGAGCCGGTGAGCATCGAGGCTTCGTCGGACAGGATGTCGCCGAACATGTTGCCGGTGACGATCACGTCAAAAGCCTTGGGCTTCTTCACGAGCTGCATGGCGGCGTTGTCGACATACATATGCTCCAGCTCCACATCCTGGTACTCCTTGTGCACGTCGATGACCACGTCCTTCCAGAACTGGAAGGTTTCCAGCACGTTGGCCTTGTCCACGCTCGTGACCTTCTTGTTGCGCTTGCGGGCGGCTTCGAAGGCCACGCGGGCGATGCGCTCGATCTCGGGGCGCGAGTAGCGCATGGTGTCGAAGGCTTCTTCCGCGCCAGGGAAGTGGCCGTCGGTGGCCACACGGCGGCCGCGGGGCTGGCCGAAGTAGATGTCGCCCGTGAGCTCGCGGATGATGAGGATGTCGAGGCCCGCGATCAGCTCGGGCTTGAGGCTCGATGCGCCCACCAGCTGCTCGTAGCAGATGGCAGGGCGGAAGTTGGCGAACAGGCCCAGGTTCTTGCGCAGGCCCAGGATGGCCTGCTCGGGGCGCAGGGGGCGGTCGAGTTTGTCGTACTTCCAGTCGCCCACGGCGCCAAACAGGATGGCGTCGGATTCCTTGGCGAGCTTCAAGGTGGACTCGGGCAGCGGGTGGCCGTGGGCCTCGTAGGCGGCGCCGCCCACCAGGGCGGACTCCATCTCGAAGTTCAGGTCCAGCACCTCCAGGACCTTGACGGCCTCGGCGACGATTTCGGTACCAATGCCGTCACCCGGCAATACTGCGATTTTCATAACTTCAATTCATTAAAAATGATAGCTGCTAGCGCTTATGGGTAAAGCGCTAGAGGCCAATTTGACCTGAAATCTCGGTTCAGGACACCATGGTGTGCGCCAGCCACGGCTTGGTGGCCAGGCGCTGGGCCTCGAATGCCTTGATCTTGTCGGACTGGCGCAGGGTTAGGCCGATGTCGTCAAAGCCGTTGAGCAGGCAGTACTTGCGGAAGGCAATCACGTCGAACGGTATTTCTTCGCCCTGCGGCCGCACTACCACTTGGCGCTCCAGGTCGATGGTGAGCTGGTAGCCGGGGAAGGCCGCCACTTCGTCGAACAGCTGCGCCACGGTGGCCTCGGGCAGCACGATGGGCAAGAGGCCGTTCTTGAAGCAGTTGTTGAAGAAGATGTCGGCAAAGCTGGGCGCGATCACGGCACGAAAGCCGAACTGGTCCAGCGCCCATGGGGCATGCTCACGGCTGGAGCCGCAGCCAAAGTTCTTGCGCGCGATCAGGATGCTGGCGCCTTTGTAGCGCGGCTGGTTCAGCACGAAGTCGGGGTTGGGTTTGCGCTGGCTTTCGGGGATGCCAGGCTCGCCCTTGTCCAGGTAGCGCCACTCGTCAAACAGGTTGGGGCCAAAGCCCGTCTTCTTGATCGACTTAAGGAATTGCTTGGGGATGATGGCGTCGGTGTCGACGTTCTCGCGGTCCATTGGGGCCACCAGGCCCTTGTGCACGGTGAATTTCTGCATGGCGTGTGTCTTACTTATTTGTTGGCCGCGCGCTCAATGGCACCGCCAGCGCGCTGTACGTCCTGGCCCACGCCCTTGACGGTATTGCAACCCGCCAGCACAAAAGCCAACGCGAGGGTGATGAATGCAGCAGTCTTGTTCATGATGCGCTCCTTGGTTGTCGATCAGGCGAACTGGCGGATGTCCACGAAGTGGCCGTGCACGGCGGCAGCGGCGGCCATCGCGGGGCTGACGAGATGGGTGCGACCGCCAGCGCCCTGGCGGCCTTCGAAGTTGCGGTTGCTGGTGCTGGCGCAGCGCTCGCCCGGTTCCAGGCGGTCGGCATTCATGGCCAGGCACATGCTGCAACCGGGTTCGCGCCATTCAAAGCCTGCGGCCTTGAAGATCTGGTCCAGGCCTTCGCGCTCGGCCTGTTCCTTGACCAGGCCGGAGCCGGGCACCACCATGGCCAGCTTCACATTGCTGGCCACCTTGCGGCCCAGGTTCTTCACCACGGCAGCGGCTTCGCGCATGTCTTCAATGCGGCTGTTGGTGCAAGAGCCGATGAACACCTTGTCGATGGTGATGTCGTTGATCGGCTTGCCGGGCTGCAGGCCCATGTAGGTGAGCGCCCGTTCGATGGCACCGCGCTTATTTGCGTCTTTTTCCTTGTCGGGGTCCGGCACGCGGGCATCCACGCCCAGCACCATTTCGGGCGACGTGCCCCAGGTGACTTGCGGCAGGATCTCGGAGGCGTCGAGTTTGACCACGGTGTCGAATTTCGCATCGGCATCGGAGTGCAGCGTCTTCCAATACGCCACGGCCTGGTCCCACTCCACGCCTGTGGGCGACAGGGGGCGGCCCTTGACGTATTCGATCGTCTTGTCGTCCACGGCCACCAGGCCTGCGCGCGCACCGCCTTCGATGGCCATGTTGCACACGGTCATGCGGCCTTCCATGCTCATCGCGCGGAAGACGGAGCCTGCAAATTCAATGGTGTAGCCCGTGCCGCCTGCAGTGCCGATCTTGCCAATGATGGCCAGCACCACGTCCTTGGGCGTCACGCCCTTGGCCAGCGTGCCATCGACCTGTACCAGCATGTTCTTGGCCTTTTTGGCCAGCAGAGTCTGCGTGGCCATCACGTGCTCGACCTCGGAGGTGCCGATGCCGTGGGCCAGCGCGCCGAACGCGCCGTGGGTGCTGGTGTGGCTGTCGCCGCAGACCACAGTCATGCCGGGCAGGGTGGCGCCGTTCTCGGGGCCGATCACGTGCACGATGCCCTGGCGCTTGTGCATGAACGGGAAGAACGCGGCGGGCGTGATGGTCGCCATGTTGTCGTTCAGCGTGGTGATCTGTTCCTTGCTGATCGGGTCGGTGATGCCGTCATAGCCCGCTTCCCAGCCGGTGGTGGGTGTGTTGTGGTCGGCCGTGCCGACGATGGAGCTCATGCGCCAGACCTTGCGGCCCGCCTCGCGCAGCCCTTCGAACGCCTGGGGACTGGTCACTTCGTGCACCAGATGGCGGTCGATGTAGAGAATGGACGTGCCGTCCTCCTCAGTGTGGACGACGTGTTCGTCCCAGATCTTGTCGTACAGCGTGCGTCCCATGGCGTGGCTTCTTTCTGCTTTCAGGCTTCAGGTGGGGGATTGGATTTTAGTGTCGGGGTCTGGTCGCGGGGCCAGGTGTTCGACCAGCAGGCGCGCGGTGACGGGCAGGGCGTCAAAGTCGCGGGCGACCACGCGCAGCTCGCGGTGGGCCCAGGCATCGGTCAGCGGAATGGCCTGCAGGTTGCCCACGCCGCGCATCAGCGCAAACGCGCGGTCGGGCAGCAAGCCCACGCCCAGCCCGTTGTCGATCATGCGGCACATGGCGTCAAGGCCGGTGACCTGGATGCGCTGGCGCAGCGGGCGCCCGGCAGCGGCGGCGGCCGCGCGCATGGCCAGGCTGATGCTGCTGTTGGCGTGCAGGCCCACGATGTCCCAGTCCAGGACTTCTTCAAAATTGATAGCTGTCAGCGCAGACAGAGCGTGCGCTCGGGGCACAACCAGCACCAGATTGTCGGCACGGTAGGGGCGGGTTTGCAGCGCCAGCGCCCCACCGCCGTTTGCCATGCCGATGTTGCAGATACCCAGGTCGGCGGCGCCTTCCTGCACGGCGTGCAGGACGTCGCTGGAGAGATGCTCCTGCAGGTCGATCTTGATCTGGCTGTGCTCGCGCGCAAACGCGCCCAGGTCTTCGGGCAGAAACTGAAAGATCGCCGAGATGTTGGCGTGCATGCGCACGTGGCCGCGCACGCCGTCGGCGTATTCGCTGAGCTCGCCCTGCATGCGCTCCAGGCCGAAGAGCACGGTGCGAGCATGGTGCAGGAGGCTTTCGCCTGCCGGGGTCAGTGTCACGCCACGGCTGTGGCGGTACAGGAGTTGGGTGTCGACCGCGGCTTCCAGGTCGGACAGTCGCTTGCTGACGGCCGATGCCGCAATGAACTCGCGCTCCGCCGCCCGGCCGATGCTGCCCAGCTCGCACACGGCCACAAACAATTGCAGCGAGGTGAGGTCTATGCGGCGCGCAAAGCTGCGCTCGGAGCTTTTCATGGGGATGTTCTAGTCTTCTGCTTTTGAGAAGGCTGTGTATTTTCCACCCATTTATAGCCGAGAGACATCGTCGTGTGCGATGGCTTGTGTCGCATCTGAAAGATAGGTTGTCAAAAAGATGAGCACGTTGCGTTGGCTCAGCAATAGATCTGCTTATCTTTCAATCTGAAATCCTTTTAAATAAAGCGCTGAAAGCTCCTTTTTTCAGAGCATCGTAGCTGCCGGGCTGAGCGCTGTCCGTATTCCAGGGTTCAGACGCCCACTGTGCTGCCGTGCTCGGGCACGGCAGCGGGCCAGCGCAGTTCGTGTGCGATGCGTTGGCGCAGCCGGTCTGCGGCGCCCATTTCGCCATGCACCACGTAGACCTGGTAAGGGGCGTGGCCCATGCTGCGCAGCCAGGCGATGAGCTGGTTGCCGTCCGCGTGCGCCGACGCGGCAGTGAGGCGCACCACTTCGGCCCGCACGGCGACATCCTGGCCGTGGATGCGGATGCTCTGTTCGCCATCGGCCAGCCGCGCGCCGCGCGTGCCCGGCGCCTGGTGGCCGGTCAGGATGATCATGTTGCGGTGGTCTCCGGCATTCAGCGCCAGATGGTGCAGCACCCGCCCGCCGGTGGCCATGCCGCTGGCTGACAGGATCACCAGAGGGCCGTGCAGGCGCGCCAGGCCTTTGGATTCCTCCGTCGTCTGGACCATCGTGGCGCCATGCTCCAGTGCGTGCACCTCGCGCACGGTCAGGCGGTGTTCGTGCATGTGGTGCTGAAACAATCCTGTGGTGATGACGGCCATGGGGCTGTCTAGAAAAACCTTGAGCGATGCGGGGACTACGCCGCGCGCCTTCAGGAGCCCGATCGCATGCAGCACCAGCTGTGCGCGCCCCACGGCGAAGACAGGCACCACGCCCACGCCGCCCCGCGCCGCCAGGCGCTGCAGGGCCGGTCCCAGCTCGTCCAGCAGCCCCTCGGTCGGGTGTTCGCGGTCGCCATAGGTCGACTCGATCAGCACCGTGTCGGCCCAGGGCGGCGCGTCTGGCGGGTTCATGAGCAGGTCATCGGGTCGCCCCAGGTCGCCAGAGAACAGAATGCGCCGGCCTCCCACTTCCAGCAGGATGCTGGCAGCGCCCAGGATGTGGCCGGCGGGCGAGAAGGTGGCGCGCCAGCCGGGCAGGGGCTCGAAGGATTTGCCGAACGGGTGGATCTGGAACTGCTTGAGGCAGTGCAATGCATCCAGCCGCGTGTACAGCGGCAGCGCAGGGGTGTGACTGCTGAGCTGGTGGCGGTTGAGGAAGGCGGCGTCCTCCTCCTGCAGGTGCCCGCTGTCGGGCAGCAGGATGCTGCACAGGTCGCGCGTGGCAGGGGTGCAGTGGATAGCGCGGTGGTACCCGTCGCGCGCCAGCAAGGGCAGGTAGCCGCTGTGGTCCAGGTGGGCATGCGTCAGCAGCACAGCGTCGATCTGCTGGGGAGGCACGGGCAGCGGCTGCCAGTTGCGCAGCCGCAGTTGCTTGTAGCCCTGGAAGAGGCCGCAGTCCACCAGCACGCTGTGGCCGTTGTGCCGGACCAGATATTTGGAGCCGGTGACCGTGCCCGACCCGCCCAGAAAGGTGATGCTGACGTTCATCATGGTGATTGCTCCTTGATGGGGTGCGGGGCCAGCGCAGAGGGGCGGGTCAGGCGCATGCCTGTGCAGGTTTGATGTCTTGGGGGCCCGGGTATTTGCTTGCGCCCTTGCGTTATTGCCGTTGCCGCCAGTGAACCGCCTTCATCGTACTGCGCATGGTGCGGCGTTGGCCGGCAATGGGTGGGTTCTTGCTGCAGATCAAGAAAGTGCGGCCACGGGATGTGCCATTTGCAGCTTGCTTGCCATCCGGACCACCCATGAAAAAACCGCCGGGGCTGGAAGGCCGCCTGGCGGTTTCGTGGGGAGAGGGCTAAAGATCAGCTGAAGAAGTTTTTCAGCCGGTCTGTCCAGCTCTCGCCGCTGGGGGAGTGGCGGGCGCCGCCCTTCTTGAGCGAATCTTCCAGTTCGCGCAGCAGCTTGCGCTGGTGCTCGGTCAGCTTGACGGGTGTCTCGACCGCAATGTGGCAGTACAGATCGCCCGGGTAGCTGGCACGCACACCCTTGATGCCCTTGCCGCGCAGGCGGAACTGCTTGCCGGCTTGTGTGCCTTCGGGAATATCGATGGCCGCTTTGCCCGCGAGCGTCGGCACTTCGATCTCGCCGCCCAGCGCCGCCGTGATGAAGCTCACGGGCACTTGGCAGTGCAGATCGTCGCCATCGCGCTCGAAGATGTCGTGTTTCTTCAGGCGAATCTCGATGTACAGGTCGCCCGGTGGGCCGCCATTGGTGCCCGGCTCACCGTTGCCGGTGGAGCGGATGCGCATGCCGTCGTCGATGCCCGCAGGGATCTTCACTTCCAGCGTCTTTTGCTTCTTGAGCTTGCCCTGGCCGTGGCAGGTGGTGCAAGGCTCGGGAATGATCTTGCCCGTGCCACGGCAGTGCGGACAGGTCTGCTGCACGCTGAAGAAGCCCTGGCGCATCTGCACCGTGCCTGCGCCCTGGCAGGTGCCGCAGGTCTTGGCGCTGGTGCCGGGCTTGGCACCGCTGCCGTGGCAGGTGTCGCAGTTCTCCCACGAGGGGATGCGGATCTGCGCGTCCTTGCCGCGGGCGGCTTCTTCCAGCGTGATTTCCATTGCATACGACAGGTCGCTGCCACGGTAGACCTGGCGGCCACCCGCGCCGCGACCCCGCCCGCCTTGCTGGCCGAACATGTCGCCGAAGATGTCGCCAAAGGCCTCGGCAAAGCCGCCAAAACCTTCCGCGCCTGCGCCCGGGCCGCGCATGTTCGGGTCGACGCCGGCGTGGCCGTACTGGTCGTAGGCTGCCTTCTTCTGCGGGTCAGAGAGCATCTCGTAGGCTTCCTTGGCCTCCTTGAATTTCTCTTCCGCAGGCTTGGCCGCATCACCCTGGTTGCGGTCAGGGTGGTACTTCATCGCCAGCTTGCGATAGGCCTTCTTGATTTCTTCGTCCGATGCGTTCTTGGGAACGCCCAGCACTTCGTAAAAGTCTCTTTTGGACATGGTCTTCTAAGCCCGGTTGGAACAGGAACGCCGCGCAAGCACCTTCAACGGCACCGCGCGGCGGCTCGGGTCAACAGGGGGCTGATCAGCCCTTCTTGACTTCCTTGACTTCAGCGTCCACCACGTTGTCGTCATCGGCGGGCTTGCTGGACGCACCGGCCGAGGCGCCACCTGCGGCTTCTGCACCGCCTGCGGCCTGGGCCGCTTGCGCAGCCTGGGACTCGGCGTACATCTTCTCACCCAGCTTCTGGCTGGCGGCCATCAGCGCCGTGGTCTTCTCGTCGATGGCGGCCTTGTCCTCGCCCTTCAGGGCGTCTTCCAGGGCCTTCACCGCTGCGGTGATCGCGTCCTTCTCGCCAGCGTCGAGCTTGTCGCCATGCTCGGCAAGGCTCTTGTTGACGCTGTGCACTGCGGCTTCACCCTGGTTCTTGGCCTGCACCAGTTCCAGCTTCTTCTTGTCGTCGGCGGCGTTCAGCTCGGCATCCTTCACCATCTGCTGGATCTCTTCTTCCGACAGACCCGAGTTGGCCTTGATGGTGATCTTGTTTTCCTTGCCGGTGCCCTTGTCCTTGGCGCCCACGTGCAAGATGCCGTTGGCGTCGATGTCGAACGACACTTCGATCTGCGGCACGCCGCGTGCTGCGGGTGGGATGCCTTCCAGGTTGAATTCGCCCAGCAGCTTGTTGCCCGACGCCATTTCACGCTCACCCTGATAGACCTTGATGGTCACCGCAGGCTGGTTGTCGTCCGCGGTCGAGTAGGTCTGTGCAAACTTGGTCGGAATGGTGGTGTTCTTCTGGATCATCTTGGTCATGACGCCGCCCAGGGTTTCGATACCCAGCGACAGCGGGGTCACGTCCAGCAGCAGCACGTCCTTGCGGTCGCCCGACAGCACTGCACCCTGGATCGCGGCGCCAACAGCCACAGCTTCGTCAGGGTTCACGTCCTTGCGTGGATCCTTGCCGAAGAACTCCTTGACCTTTTCCTGCACCTTCGGCATGCGGGTCATGCCGCCGACCAGGATGATGTCATCGATGTCCGACACTTTCACGCCAGCGTCCTTGATGGCGATGCGGCATGGCTCGATGGTGGCGTTGATCAGCTCTTCCACCAGCGATTCCAGCTTGGCGCGGGTCATCTTCAGGGTCAGGTGGACCGGCGCGCCGTTCGCCATGGCGATGTACGGCTCGCTGATCTCGGTCTGCTGCGACGACGACAGTTCGATCTTCGCACGCTCGGCCGACGCCTTGATACGCTGCAGGGCGATCGGATCCTTCTTCAGGTCCAGGCCGTTGATCTTCTTGAATTCGTCGATGATGTAATCGATCAGGCGCTGGTCGAAGTCTTCGCCGCCGAGGAAGGTGTCGCCGTTGGTCGACAGCACTTCGAACTGCATTTCACCATCGACATCG
>JBCNOJ010000489.1:0-3313 GCA_039593925.1 Acidovorax sp. | reverse complement strand
GACTCTTCCTGCAAAAGATCAAACGGAGCGGACACCACGATCTGGCCGCTGTCGCGGCTGTAGTGCATGGCGGCCAGATTGGTGGGCTGGGCGCTGATGTCCAAGCCGAGCACGCCTTCATTGCCATGCATGGGCCACAGGTAGTCGGCGACAAAGTACTCAGGCCGATCGCCCGGCGGATGGATGGCGAAGGTGGGGAATCCCTCGGGCGACAGCGAGGTATCGGCGCGCACACGGGCCTCAAAAGCGGCCTTGTCGGACGCTGGCACCCAGCGGGTGAACGACAGGTTGCGAACACCCGGGTAACGCTGGCCCACCTCGATCTCACTGGCGGCGCGCTCAAAGTCCAGACGAGAAAGATGCGGATTGGCTGTAAACAGACCGCGCAGGCCCAAAACGACTTCCGTATGGCCCGCAATGCGCTGGGCCAGAGTGTCTGCAAAGGCCCGTGCCTCTTGCACAAAACGGGCACGCTCTACCTGCGCCACCGATTCGGCCTGCTGCTGCGCCAGGCCCCAGCTGAGCAGCAAGCCCAGCCCGGCCACAGCCAAGCCAGACAGCCAATGCCTGTAACGACCCGTTTGCGGCAGACTGGCCAGCGAATGAGAAGCGTGGGAGGACAGAAAGGCGCCTTTGCGTGGAATACCGGCGAACCGGCCCGGAAAAGAAACGCAGGATAGCGGCAATCTACCCGCTTCAGCGCCAACATATTGTTACGAACGCATCTTTACAAAAAAATTGCCTCCAGAGCAACACTGCCCTACGCCAGTAGCTATTAAATGATGAGCATTTTTTGTGACTGTTCAGTCACACCGTCCGATAGCCGAGGCACAATGGGCTCAGTCCACCGCCTGTTTTTCATTGCCCCGTCCTTTGCCCGCCGCGCCGTATGCACAGCATTTCATCTTTGAACGTGGTGGAACTCTTGCTCGACGCCGTGTGCATCGTCGAGCCCGACAGCACCATCGTTTTTGTCAGCCCGGCGTTTGAACGCATTTTTGGCTACAGGCCCGATGAAGTGTTGGGGCGGCGCATGCTGGACCTGGTGCATCCCGACGACCTGCCCGCCACCGCCGATCAGGCGCAAAAGGTGATGGATGGCGAACTCCAACTGGAGTTTGAGAACCGCTACATCCGCAAGGATGGCACCGTGGCCCATGTGCGCTGGACCGCTCGCTGGGTGCCTGGCCGCAACGTGCGGCTGGCGGTGGCGCACGACATCACCGAGCGCAAGTTCACCGAATCCTTGCATGCCGCCATCTACGCGATCTCAGAGGCCGCCCACACAGCCACCACCCTGCAAACACTTTTCGAACGCATTCACCAGATCATCGGCAAACTGCTGGATGCCACCAACTTTGCCGTGGCGATGTACGACCCGGCACGCGGCACGCTGAGCTACCCCTACCACGTGAATGAGCACCATGCGGCACCGGCCGAGCTCACACTGGACGAGGATGCCCTGTGTGCGCAGGTGGTGCGTCACGGCCACGCTGTGCTGCACACATCGCTGGCTGATGCGGCTCTCGCCGCAAACACCAAGGTGCCGCGCTACTGGTTGGGTGTGCCCCTGCTGTCCGCCACCGGGCCCATCGGCGCGCTGGTGCTGCAGGCCTACAACGGACAGACCCGATATACCGACAAGGACCGGGAGCTGCTGCAATATGTCTCCACCCAGGTGGCATCGGCCATAGAGCGCCAACAGATGCATGAGCGGCTGCAGCACATGGCGCAGTACGACCACCTCACCCACCTGCCCAACCGACAGCTGTTTCTGGACCGGCTCAAAACCGCCCTTGCCCGTGCGCGGCGCGACCAGGCGCTGATGTCGCTGCTGTTCATCGATTTGGACCGCTTCAAGGAAGTGAACGACACCTTGGGCCACGCCATGGGCGACCTGTTGCTGCACCGGGTGGCGCAGCGGCTGCTGGAATGTGTGCGTGCTTCTGACACCGTGGCGCGGCTGGGGGGGGATGAATTTGTGGTGCTGCTGGAAGGCGGCCATGCCCGCGAGCACGCGACGGCAGCTGCTGAAAAAATCCTGTCGGCCTTTGGCCAGCCCTTTGATCTGGAGGGCTTCGCGCTGGCCATTCAGCCCAGCATTGGGGTGGCGATCTACCCCGACCACGGTGTTGAAGAACACCACCTGCTGGGCCACGCGGACGAGGCGATGTACGTGTCCAAGAGGAGCGGTGGCAATCAGGTGTGTGTAGCCACAGCAGCATTGGCCACACCATCGGCACCCACCTCTGCGCCGGGGTAATGGCTGGCAGGCCGCAGGGACAAGTGGGGCTGGTTGGCGCGTGGCGCCACAATCGCGCACCCCCTTTTTCTTCATTGCCCTGCCCATGCTTTACAACGCACTCCAACTGGCCCATGTCCTGTCCATCATCGTCTGGGTTGGCGGCATGGTGTTTGCCCATTTCTTCCTGCGCCCTGCGGCCCAGCAACTGGAGCCAGCCCTGCGCGTGCGGCTGATGCACGATGTGCTGCAACGTTTTTTTGCGGCCGTGAGCGTGGCCGTGGTGGTGGTGCTGGGCAGTGGCCTGTGGATGATCGGCAGGGTGGCCAAGCAGACGGTACAGGCGGGCGGCAGCTTTTCGATGCCGCTGGACTGGACGATCATGGCCACGCTGGGCCTGGTGATGATGGCGGTTTTCGGTCATATCCGTTTCGCACTTTTCAAGCGACTGCAGCGCGCGGTGGTTGCATCCGACTGGGCCACTGGCGGCAAGGCGCTGGCCAGCATCCGCACGCTCGTGAGCGTGAACCTCGGGCTGGGAATCGCCATCGTCGCCATCACGCTGCTGGTCTGAAAGCAAAAGCCCGCAAACGCCAGAGGCCAGACCGCCCCGTCTGGTCTCTGCCATCACGGAATCCTCATCCCGCGCTGCGAGGCTTCGCGACTGCCCTGCTGCAGTTACGGACAAGCTCCCTGCTGACAAACGCTGGCGGCAGGCCTCCTCTACCATCGGCGGGTTGAGGAGTTCCGCTACGTGTTCAAGCATTTCGAAAGCCGCCTGCCCCCCTATCCCCCCGCCGAGCCGCACCTGCCCCCCAAGGCCTTCATGGCCTTCGTGTGGGATGGCACCCGAGGCCTTCGTGGCTACGTGGCCGCCATGGCCGGTTTGTCTGCCGCGATCGCGATCTACGAAGCTCTCTTGTTTGCCGTACTGGGGTACGTGGTGGACTGGATCTCGTCCCTCACGCCCAGCACGCTGTGGGCCGAACGCCAGGGCGCGCTGATCGGCATTGTGGCGGTGCTGCTGATCTCGGTCGTGCTGGTGGCGCTGCAGACCAGCATCAAGCACCA
>JBCNOJ010000488.1:0-3330 GCA_039593925.1 Acidovorax sp. | reverse complement strand
GCGGGCACGGTGTATTTGCTGGAGCGTGCGTCCGATGGTGCCCAGGTCAGTGTGGAAGTGGCGGGGCGCGGCGTGGGTGCCTCGGCCCATGGTGTGGGCACCGTGGTGGCCTGCAGTGTGATCGGCACGGGTGTGGTGCTGTCGGTGGCGGGTGAGGCGATTGCGTTCATCCCCAACGCCATGGGCCGCGCCCTGCTGCACAACGAGCGCTTGTGAGAGGCTGCCCCATGATGTGTGCAACAACAAGGCCGTTCGACGCTCCTCATGCGCTGCAGCGCCAGCGTCCACCCCTGGCGTGGCGTGTGGCGCTGGCGGCGGGCGTGGCAGGGATAGTGCTGCTGGCGGCCACGCAAGCCCATGCCGGCCGCTCCTGTGAGCCGCGCAAGACAACGCCCCAGGTGGTGGAGCGCGGCATGAACTTGGCCGAGCAAACGGCGGCCGCCTTGGATGCCGAGCACGCCCGCGCCGGCACCCGCGTGGTGATGCTGGCCCGTGCGGGGCAGGACCTGTCGAAATACGGCCTGCGCTACTCGCATTTGGGCTGGGCCTACAAGACCGCCGAAGGCCCCTGGCGCGTGGCGCACAAACTCAATGAATGCGGCACGGCCGTGGGCCACCTGTACCGGCAGGGCTTGGGCGAGTTCTTTCTGGACGACCTGTGGCGCTACGAGGCCGTGTATGCCGTGCCCACGCCCGAGGTGCAGCAGCGCCTGCTGGCCGTGCTGCAGGACACGGGCCGCACGCGCACGCTGCAGCAGCCGGCCTACAGCATGGTCAGCTATGTGTGGGGGCGCAAGTACCAGCAGTCCAACCAATGGGCGCTGGAGACGCTGGCCCTGGCCATGGAGCCCGCCACCGTGCGCACGCGCGAGCAGGCGCAGGCGTGGCTGCAGTTCAAAGGCTACACGCCCACCACGCTCAAGATCGGACCGCTCACCCGCATGGGCGGGCGGGTTGGGTCGGCCAACATCGCGTTTGACGACCACCCCAACGACAAGCGGTTTTCAGACCGCATCGAGACCGTGACCGTGGACTCGGTGATGGCCTGGCTGCAGCGCACCCAACTGGCCGCACCGCCCGTGGTTCTGGCTCTGAAAAATTAGGCAAAACCGGCTCTGGCGCTTGATGGGCAAGCGCTGACAGCTATCAAAACTGAAGTTGAGCAAGCTGCGCTTTGCGTCCCGTTTTTGGGGGCGGGGCGCCAGCGCGCGAGCCCGTGCATGCCCCATCCAATCGCCCCAAAGGAGAAGACCGTGAGCAAATCCCTGCGTTTGTCCGAGAAATGGTTCCGGCGCGGCCTGTGGCTGGTGGCGCTGGTGTTTGCCAGCTTCCTCATCGGCCTGGGCGGCACCATTGTGGGCGACTTGCCCAAGGTGGAAAGCCGGTTGCAGCTGGACGACTTCCTCGACAAGACCACGGCTGAGAATCTGCGCCAGCAGGTGCGCACGGCCCGCCAGTCCGAGCAGGACGCGCAGACCGCGCTGGAACAGGCCCAGCTGCAGCGCAGCAAGGCGCAAAGCGAAAGCCGCACCGCGCGCGACAGCTTCAACAGCTGGCTGGCCACGCGCAGCGTCACCCAGCGCGCCGAGCACGACCCCGAGGTGCTGGCGCGCACCCAGGGGCTGGATGCTTTGCGTGTGAACGAGCGCAAGACCCAGCAGGCCGTGGAACAACAGGAGCAGGCCGCGCTGGATGCGCGCCAGGCCGCTGCCGCCGCAGCGCAGCGCCTGAACCAGCTGGAGGCCGACGGCTACGAACGCATGCGCGTCGAGCAGCGCAAGGTGGAGCTGCGCGTGTTCCTGTACCGCCTGGCGCTCACGCTGCCGCTGCTGGCCATTGCAGGCTGGTTGTTTGTGAAAAAGCGCAAGGGCTCCTATTGGCCCTTTGTGTGGGGCTTCATCTTTTTCGCGCTGTTTGCGTTTTTTGTGGAGCTGGTGCCTTACCTGCCCAGCTACGGCGGCTATGTGCGCTATGTGGTGGGCATCGCCATCACGGCCCTCGTGGGGCGCTACGCCATCCTGGCGCTCAACCGGTATCTGGAGCGCCAGAAGCTGGCCGAGGCGCTGCCTGACCAGGAACGCCGCAAGGAGCTCAGCTACGACGTTGCCCTGGCGCGCCTGGCCAAAAGCGTGTGCCCCGGCTGCGAGCGGGCGGTGGACCTGAAAAACGAAAAGATCGATTTTTGCCCGCACTGCGGCATTGGCCTGTTCGACCACTGCGGCGCCTGCTCCACCCGCAAAAGCGCCTTTGCCCGCTTTTGCCATGCCTGCGGCACCAGCGCCGCAGGGCGGCTGGCGCGTGACGACCGAGGCGAGGCCGCGGAGCGCGTGGCGGGCAGCTCAGCCCCTGACGCCAATCAGGCGGCCACCTGAGCGGCAGGCAAAGGCCCGTTCCCGTTTTTGGCGCGGTACAGCGCGGCGTCCGCCGCCAGCAGCAGGGTGTCAATGTCGGCTTCGCCGCTCATCGATGCGCTGTGCACCAGGCCAATGCTCACGGTGGCACGCACTGGCTCGCCCTGCGGGGTTTGGGTGATGGCCTGCTCGGCCACGGCAGCCCGCAGGCGGTCGGCAATGGCCTGGGCTTCCGCGTGCGATACCTCGGGCAGTACCACGGCGAACTCCTCACTGCCCATGCGGCCCAGCGCGTCCTGCGCCCGCAGCGTGGTGGACAAGGCTTGGGTGATGGCCACCAGCAGCCGGTCGCCGGTGGCGTGGCCGTGCTGGTCGTTCACGTGCTTGAAGTGGTCGACGTCCAGCATCAGCACCGCCACGCCCGAGGTCTCGCGCCCATAGCGCATGAGCAGGCGCTGCCCCTGGCGCATGAAGGCTCGGCGGGCCAGCACGCCCGTCAGCTCGTCGTGGCGCACTGCATGGTCCAGGCGGCGCAGGGTTTCGGCACGGGCGGCGCTGGCACACGCCACGGCCAGAGGGCCCAGTGCCAGCAGGGTGACGCTGATGCGCAGCGACAGCACGTCGCTGGCATGGGCAGGCGTGAAATTGAGCACCCCCATGGCCACGCCGGCCATGGTCCACAGGCACACGACCAGCGACAGCAGGCAGGCCACAAAGGTGCTGTAGCTCAGGGCGCACCACAGCAGGCCCGGCACCGCGAACGCCAGCACGCCCGGCCCACCCACCACGCCGCGGATGGCTTCGGCCAGCAGCAGCGAGCCCACGGGCGCCACCCGCCAGAACAGCGGCGCGCCATGCACGGCCGAGGGCGGGTCGTCGTCGCGCGGAGCCGCCAGCACCACGGGCACGATGAGCATGTAGTTCATCAGCTCGGTGCTGAACCACAGGGAGAGCAGGTCGGTCCAGGGCGAGTGGAAAT
>JBCNOJ010000487.1:0-3381 GCA_039593925.1 Acidovorax sp. | reverse complement strand
CGTCGTCATCATCGGCTTCGTCGAACTCGTCGAAGTCTTCTTCGGCCACATAGTCGTCGGCCTCATTGGGGTTGGAGAAACCGTCCACGATGGTCGAGATGACGACCTTGCCTTCGCGGATTTCCTCGCCCATGTTGAGGATCTCGGCGATGGTGGCGGGCGATGCACTGATCGCCTCCATCATGGCCATCAGGCCGCCTTCGATGCGCTTGGCGATTTCGATTTCGCCTTCGCGGGTCAGCAGCTCCACCGTGCCCATTTCGCGCATGTACATACGCACCGGGTCGGTGGTGCGGCCGAATTCCGAGTCCACGGTAGATAGCGCGGCTTCGGCAGCTTCTTCGGCTTCTTCTTCTGTGGCACCTGCGGGGGCGTTGTCCGTGATGATCAGCGCTTCGGCATCGGGTGTCTGCTCGTACACCGCCACGCCCAGGTCGTTCAGCGTGGTGATGACGGCTTCGAGGGTTTCGGCATCGACCAGCTTGTCGGGCAAGTGGTCATTGATTTCAACGTGCGTGAGGTAGCCGCGGGTCTTGCCCAACTTGATCAGGGCCTTCAGGCGCGCGCGGCGCTTGGCCATGTCTTCTTCGGACAGGACGGTTTCGTCCAGGCCGAATTCCTTCATCAAGGCGCGCTCCTTCGCCTTGCTGATCTTCATGCGCAGGGGTTTGACTTTCTCGACCGTCGCAGCCACGGCTTCGGTCGTTTCCTCGACTTCACCTTCCAGGTCGGCTTCGATGTCCGACAGGTCCGTGTCGTCACCGCTTTCATCGCTGGCCGCTGCGGCCTTGGGCTTGCGGCCGCGCTTGGCGGGCGCCTTAGCTTCGGCAGCGCCGGCGGTCTTGGCGGGGCGGCCGGGGCGCTTCTTGGGGGTGTCGTCTTCGGAGGAGGCAGCTGCCGCCTTGGCGGGCTTCTTCTTCAACAATTCATCGGCAGCTTTGGTCAGCTCGGCAGAACTTTTCACGGGCACAGTTTTCACTTTCTTGGCAACCGGGGCGGGCGCGGCAGCGGCCTTTTTGGGAGCGGCGTTTGCCGGGGCCTTGGCGGCGGTTTTGGAGACAGCCTTGGCGGCAGGACCTGGAGCAGACTTGGATGGCTTCGCGGACTTTTGAGCGGGCATGAAAAACCTCAGAATCAAAAACGGACACAAAGAAAACGCAAGCGCCACAGATCCCGGCGCGGGTGGCAACGCAAAGCTGAAAAAGCCTGGCGCTTTGAGGGAAGGTCCTCAGGGGCAAGATGTCTGGGCGATCATTTGGTGTGCAGTCCTTGCGATGGGTGGGCCCAAAAGCGCTGAGGTGCGCGTTAATCTGGAGGCCCGGCTCGGAGGTGCTGCTGTCGCTCTTGCCGCTAACTAACCCTACATTATACCTTTGCGGCCGATTTCAAGCGGTGCGCGCCACCGGCTGCTCCAGAATCCTGCGTTTTTCAGCCAGCAGGCGGTAACGCTCCAGCGCGCCGGGGTCTTGGGCCACCTGCAGCACCAGCAGTTTTTGCTGCTCCTTGATGTCCTCGATCTGCATGCGGTTGAGCAAATCGCGCAGTTCCAGGCGCAATTCCTGTACATCCCCTTCGGTCTGCGCGTGCGACCCGGTCATTACCTTCACCGCCAATGCCTCGCATTCGTGGTCGCGCAGGCTTTCGCGAAGAACGGCCCAGGCCAGCGGGCCATGTTCGTGAAATTGGGCCTCGAGCCAGACAAACAAGGGGCCGTGTGGTGCGGGCTGGGCGCACAGACTGGCGTGGTCGTCGTGCGTCAGTTCTTCCAGAAACGCCATGTGCGACAGCAGCAGCCGCGCCGCGTGGTCGGTGCGGCTGGCCGTGGGTGTGCGCGGCAGGCGCGGCTGCGGGGGCCAAGGGGCCGCATCCCGGTCTTTTTTCTTCCAGTTGCCACCGCCGCCTTTCCAGTCGCCGCCCTTGCGAAACGCGGGCTTGCCGTTGCCGGGATAGCCGCCTTGCCCGTAAGGGCTGTGGCCGCTATGGGACTCATAGGTCGCCGCGGCGGGTTCGCCATAAGCGGGCCACGTATCCGCATCAAGTGGTGCATCCCACGGGGGCGCCTCACCAGGGGCTGGCGAGGCATTGGTGCGGGCTGGGACGGCGGGGTTGGGGCTGCGGGGCGCGTCGCGGCCGACAGTGGGGCCCCACAGGTCGGCCAGATCGCGGGCGTTGAGCTGGGTTTTGTCGGCCAGATCGCTGAGCAGTTGGCGCTTGAGCACGCCGTCAGGCAGCGCTGTCCACAGCGGGCGGGCGTTGCTGGCCATGTGGGCGCGGCCCTCGGCAGCGGTCAGGTCGCAGCCCTCGCTGGCGGTATCGACCAGGAACCGGCTCAGCGGCACGGCGTCGGCCACGGCACGGGCGAAGGCGTCGGTGCCGTGCTCCCGAATGAAGCTGTCGGGGTCGTGTTCGGCGGGCAAGAAAAGAAACTTGATGCTGCGAGTGTCCGTGGCGTGGGAGAGGGCGCCTTCCAGCGCCTTGCGGGCGGCGCGGCGGCCAGCCGCATCGCCATCGAAGCTGAACACCACCGCATCGGTAAAACGCAGCAGCTTGTGCACATGCTCGGGGGTACAGGCCGTCCCCAGCGTGGCCACCGCGTTCGGAAAGCCCAGTTGCGCCAAGGCCACCACATCCATGTAGCCCTCGGTGACCAGCGCGTACCCATGCTCGCGGATGGCCGTGCGGGCTTCGAAGAGGCCGTACAGTTCACGGCCCTTGTGGAACACCGGGGTTTCCGGCGAATTGAGGTATTTGGGTTTTTCGTCGCCCAGCACCCGGCCGCCAAAGCCAATGCATTCGCCTTTCACGTTGCGGATGGGAAACATCACGCGGTCGCGAAAGCGGTCATAGCGCTTGTCCTGCCCGTCTTCACCCACGATGACCAGGCCGCTTTCCTCCAGCAGCGGGTCGTCGTAGTGGGGGAACACGCTGGCCAGGCTGCGCCAGCCTTCGGGCGCATAGCCCAGGCCGTAGCGCTTGGCGACGGTCCCGGACACGCCCCGGCCCTTGAAATAAGCGATGGCGCGGGGCGATTCGCGCAGGTGCTTGCGCCAGGCGTCGCCCGCTTTCTCCAGCACGTCGGTCAGCGTGGCCTGCTTCTGGCGCTGGGCGTTGGCGCGCTCGCGTTCCTGCGGGGAGACGTCGTCGTCCGGCACCTGCAGTCCCACCTGCTGGGCCAGGTCGTTCACCGCTTCGATGAAGCCCATGCCGGCGTGGTCCATCAGGAAGCCGATGGCGTTGCCGTTCTTGCCGCAGCCGAAGCAGTGATAGAACTGCTTGGAGGGGCTGACGCTGAAGGAGGGCGATTTCTCGCCATGGAAGGGGCACAGCCCCATGAGGTTGGCGCCGCCTTTTTTCAGCTGCACATAGCGGCCGACCACGTCG
>JBCNOJ010000486.1:0-3386 GCA_039593925.1 Acidovorax sp. | reverse complement strand
GCCGTAGTTGACCTGGCGGTCAAAACGCACGGTGGGTGACGACAGGTTCTGGCAGGCCGAGAGGGCCAGGGTGCTGGCCGCAAAGGCCAGGATCAGCGCGCTGCGCTGAATGCGGTTCTTGGTTGTCATGGTTTTACTCCTCACTCAAACAGGGATTGGCACGGCGCGATCAGCGCGGCTCCACATTCATTTCCAGGCGCAGGTCCACGGCGGCGCTGGTGGGCGCCACGCTCTTGACGGTCTGCTGGCCCAGGCCCAGCACGGTCATCTGCTTCCAGGACTCGCCATCGCCGACCTGGTTGCCCACGTTGTCCAGCCACTTGAAGCGGTAGAACACGGTGCGGTCGGTGCGGCCCATGTTGGACATGTCGGCCTGCACCACCAGGATGTCGTTCTTGCGCACGATGCGCATCTCGCGCACGGCGATGCTGTTGGCCTCGCCGCGCAGGGCCACCTTGGCGGCCACGGCCAGCGGTGTGGCGGGGTCGTGCATCTGGGCCTGGGCGGTGCCAGCCAGGGTCATCGTGAGGGCTGCGCACACGGTGGCGGCGGCAGCGGGCAGTGCAGCTAGGCGGGTTCTCATGCCAAAGGCTCCTTGAAAGGGGGACAGCGTGTCGTCCAAAAACAAAAAAAGGGATGGAAGTGCGTCAGTTCTTGGCTGCGGGCGCCGCAGGGGTGGCCGACGTGGACTTGACCGCCGCCTTGGGCACGGAGCGCGTGCGGCTGGTGGTGGTGGTGGTTGTCGTCGCAGTCGCTTTTGTCGTGGTGGCCGAGCGGGCAGCGGTGGCAGGGGCTTCCGGCACAGCCTGGGGCGCAGCCGCCACGGTGGGCAGCTGGCCCAGCATGGCCACATCGCCCGTCAGCACGCTGTTGTCATACATGCGCAGCGGCACCAAGGCATATTGGCCGTCGATCTTGATCGGCTGGGGCAACTGGCGGCCGTTGATGGTGATGGTGTGTTCGCCCGGTGGCAGGTAGCCACGGGCCACATACACCCGGCCGGGCAGCATGCGCCACAGGCGGTCGTCGGCCTGCTCGGTGGCCACCGACGCGGCCGCGCCGATGAG
Organism: Acidovorax sp.; assembly: GCA_039593925.1. GTDB lineage: Bacteria > Pseudomonadota > Gammaproteobacteria > Burkholderiales > Burkholderiaceae_C > Acidovorax. Next base: position 2,319 of record JBCNOJ010000486.1, on the reverse strand, counting down.
GCCGCCGATCAGGCCACCGCGCTTTTGCAGTTCGTTTTGCAGCACACCCTTGGCCACAGCACGCGTGAAGCCGCGCAGCACCATGCCGGGCATCTCGTCCTTGAGGGCACGGCGCGCCATCACGTTCACGTCCACCACCTTTTCCAGCTTGAAGTCGGTGCCTGCGGCATTCAGGTTGGTGAGCAGCGGGTCGCGCGAGGGCTCGATCACAGGGTAGGAAATGCTTGCCGTCACCATGCCGCGCCCCGTGGGCACGGGCAGCGTGAAGGCCGTGGGCTTGCGTGCCGGGGCATCGCCGGCTTCAACCACGAACAGCACGTCCGTCATGCGCTGACGGCGCTTCCAGGTGAAGCCGGTGCGGGTGTCCAGGCCGCGCAGGCCTTCTTCCAGCACCGGCGTGTCGGGCTTGAGCTCGATGGCCTTGCGGTAGCCGGGTGCGGCCAGGCCAGGCTCGTTGAGCATTTCGTAGAGGAAGCCTGCGAGGTAGTGGCTCAGGGCATTGGAATAGCCGTTCTTGAGCGCCAGTACCTCGGGGTCGTTGAGGGTCTCGACGGGGTAACCATTGAGCTCCTTGCCGCCCGATGTGGCGCCCTTGGACTTGGCTTCTTCTTCGGCAGCCAGCGTTTCCTTGGCGCGGAACTCGGCAATGATGGCTTCGCGCTCGTGCGTGCGCTTGATGTCCACGCGCGCATTCTCGAAATCGCCCACGGCCACGCGGTTCATGGCCAGGCGGGTGGTCAGCCACACCTTTTCGTAGTCCTGGCCTTCATAGACCTTCATCCGTTCGCTGATCAGTGCGGCCCCCACGGTGCCCATGAGCTTGCTGGGGTTGGTCTTCGCGGTCTCTTCCCATTCCTTGACCTTGATGTCGGCCAGCAGGAAGGCGTTGGTGCAGTCGCCGTAGCGGCGGTCCATGCGCAGCAGCTCGCCGCGCTCCATGTTGAAGAGCAGCGCGGTTTTTTCTTCTTCCGTCTTGGCCGTGCTCTCCAGGCTGGCCAGGGCAGCGGGAATGCCGCCGCTGCGGCCGGCAGTCTGCATGTCGGTGGCCACCTTGTCATGGCTTTGCATGGTGGCGCAGCCGGTGAGGGCTGCGCTCAGGGTCAGCGCCCACAGCAGGCGCGGACGAATGCGCAGGCGTGAACGGTGGGCCAGGGTGGGCAATTGGGCGGTCATGAAAGCTCCTTGCAGGTCGGTCGGTTGCGGACCAGAACACGCCGGTCGAGCTGCCAAACACTGCGCCCACACGCAGTTCCGCCTTCAACAAGCCGGTGCTGCGGATGAAAGGTGCAAGGTGTGAGGTGGCTGTCGACCGAATGCAGGTGGTGCAGGCAACCGGCGCGTCCCCTCCAGGCGCTGAGCCGTGATGCGTACATCCCCCCGGTTTGTGTGTTTCTTGGTTGTTGTGTGTAGGTTTGTTGCCTGGCGCGCAATGTAGCAAAACCTTGTATCTTTTCTGTAACCGTGCGACGCGGCAGAAACCACTGGAAACACTGTGCATGGTTATTCCCCGGCGCGCTTGAGCGGCATGCGGTAAAGCCACACCACACGGCCACCCGGCGCACGCAACTGTGCGCAGGGCAAGGCGCTCGGCACGGCAAATTCCAGGCTCACAAGCCATGACCCGGGCTGCATTTCCGCCTCGGCTTTGGCAGCGGCGCGGGCCATGCTTTCGGGCCGCTGGAACAGATACACCATGCGGTAGCCGCTCCAGTCGGCAGCCCACATGTCGCCACGCCGGACATAGGCCCACGGGCAGCGCAACGCGCACAGCAGGCGCAACGGCCAGCTCCATTCCACGCCCTCCAGCTGCGCCGCCGGATAAGCGTGGCGCAGGGCCTTGAGGCCGTCGCCCAGGCCACACCCGGCGTCCAGCACGCGCGCGCCCAGCGGCAGGGGCGCCTGCACGGCCAGCGCCTGCAGCGCATGGCGCGGCGTGGGGAACAGCGGCGCATCGCGCCAGGCATTGAGTGGATATACCATGGCCAGCAGCACCAGCGGCACGAGCCATGCCCAGGTGGGCAGGCCCGCACTGCCCAGCAGCGCCAGCGACAGGGGAAAGCCGATGGCAATCAACCCCCGCCGCCACCAGCTGCCGCCCAGCACGCTGGCCGCCGTGCCCAGCAGGCAGGCCACCAGCAGCGCCGCTACGGGCGACACGGTGCGCTGCAGCGCCACCAGCACCTGCCACGCGCTCGCCCACGCCAGCAACGCGGGCAAGGGCCAAGGCATGCGCGGGGCCATGAAACCGAACCTTTCTCAGCGGCCGAACAGGCCGCGCAGCACGTTGACGGGATTGACCACATTGCCGGGCACGCCACC
>JBCNOJ010000485.1:0-3387 GCA_039593925.1 Acidovorax sp. | reverse complement strand
GGGCGGCAGTTTCACCCAAGGTCTGCTGTTGATCAACCTTTCAGGCGCCAATGCCGTGGCCCTGCTCAGCAACAACAGCGCCACCATCAGCATGCGCATCAGCACGCTGCCCGGTGCCAACGTGCCTGCCGGCACGTACACCGACACGATCACCGTCAACTGGGTCTACGCCAACATCTGCGAGGGCGTTGCGGTGGGCACGGCCTGCGTGGGCAATGTGCGCAATGGCAACGTGGACCGCACCATCACCGTGCAGCTGGTGGTCATCAACGACTGCACCATTGCGGCACCCAATATCCAGTTTGGCGCGGCGCCGCTGCCCAGCGGCTTCAGCACTGTGTCGCAAAGCATCTCGCTGCTGTGCACGCAGGGGATGACGTATTCCGTGGGGTTGGACAACGGCCTGTATGCCAGCGGCGGACGGCGCCAGATGGCCAGTGGCAACAACCGGCTGCAGTACGACATCTTCAAGCCCAATCAAAGCGTGTGGGGTGCTGCCGGCGCAGCGCGCGCCGCGGGCCTGGGCATGGCTGATGGGGCGACCTGGCAAGTCATGCCGTACAGCGCGCGGGTGTATGCAGACCAGCCCAACGCGCCCCAGGGCAGCTACAGCGACACGGTGAAGGTGGACGTGCAGTTCTAGGAATTCTCTGCGCAGAGGTGCGCGCACGCCAGACAAGCGCCGCGCAAACTCGTTCTCAGCAGCCCGCCATCGTTTGCAGCGCACCCGGCTGGGGCAGGTTCAGCACGTTGCCGGTGCCATGGATGAGGCCCAGCTCCCGCAAATGGCGCAGCACGCGCGAGAAGGTCTCAGGGGCGATGCCAAGTTGCGCGGCGATCAACCGCTTGCGCTGGTGCAGCGTGACCTGCATGGTGCCGCTGTGTGCAGGCTCAGCATGCTGCAACAGCCATTGGGCACAGCGCGATTCGGCGTCCTGCGCCAGGCGGCTCACGGCCAGTTCCGACTGCTGGCGGTAGGCCTGCGCCATGTCCAGCAGCAGGCCGCGTGCCCCCTCCGGCAGACTGGCGAGGCCGCGGCGAAACTCCTCCATCGGCACACGGCGCACCTGCAGCCGCGTGTCGGCCACCATGTCCACCGGAAACGGCCGCTCCAGCAGGGCCGACGCGGCATCGAGCCAGACCGGCCCTTCCACCACGCCCAGCTGGTGGCGCATCACACCATCGTCCAGCACACCGCGCACCACGCGGCCGCTCTCCAGGTGCAGCACCGATGTCAGCACCTCATTGCGTCTGCGCAGCACCTCACCGGCGGCGATGACCTCGGTGTTGGCGGGCAGCGAAAAAACAGAAGGCGGGTGCATGACACGGACTGTGCCGTGCCCCGGCCAGCGCGGCATTGAGCAAGATCAAATCCTCACCACACGCGAGCACACGGCACACGGCGTGGTGACATGGCGCCCCGGCCAGCCAAACCATAGCCCAATCCCGGGCCGACCTTGCTGCACGCTGGCGCGCCCTTGATCGCAGGGCATGGAACTTGCGAAACACAGGGGTTGGCCCAGCCCTGTGCACCACCGTGCAACACCGCTGCCGCCACACAGGCTGCCGGCTTCCCGGCGTTTCTTCCCCTCAGGAGTACTCCATGAAAAAAAACCTGATTGCCCTGTCTCTCTCCGTGGGTGGCGCCTTGCTGTGCGCCACCGGTGCCCACGCCCAAAGCTCCGTGCAGCTGATGGGGCTGACCGATGTGTTCGTCGGCTCCATGAAAAACGCGGGTGACGCGGGCCGTGCCTCCGTGGTCAACAGCGGCGGCATGACCACCTCGTGGTTCGGCGTCAAGGGCACCGAAGACCTGGGCGGCGGACTCAAGGCCAACTTCGCGCTGACCTCGTTCATCAAGGTGGACAGCGGCGCACAAGGCCGCTTTGCCAACGACACATTTTTCTCGCGCGACGCCAATGTGGGCCTGTCGGGCAGCTTCGGCACCATCACGCTGGGCCGCGGCCTGGCTCCCAACTTCCTGCCGTCCATCCTGTCGAACCCGCTGGGCGATTCGTTTACCTTCGCACCGCTGATCCTGCACATGAACGTGCCGCTGTTCAACGGCACGGGCTGGGGCAGCACCACGCCATCCGATACGGGCTGGTCCAACGAGATCATCTACAGCACGCCCAACATGGGCGGGCTGACTGCCAACCTGCACTACCAGACGGGCGAAATTGCGGGCGACAGCGGCAAGAAGAACATCGGCGTCAACGCGCTGTACTTCAACGGCCCCATCACGCTGACCGGTTTTTACGAACGCGACCAGATGAGCAACCCCGCCGTGCCCAGCACCTACCTGGGCACGACCAAGACCGACTGGATGCTGGGCGGCGCTTACGACTTCACGGTGGTGAAGGCGTTTGCCAGCTACGGCCAAGCCAAGGCCGACAACACCACCAACAAAGCCAAAACGGTGCAACTGGGCGTGGCTGTGCCCGTGGGCGCCACAGGCAAGGTGCTGGCCTCATGGGCGCACACCGAGATGTCGGCCACGGACATCTCGCGCAAGACCTTCACCGTGGGGTACGACTACTTCCTGTCCAAACGCACCGATGTGTACGTGATGGCCATGGCCGACCGCATCACGGCGCAAACCAAGGGAAGCAGCGTGGGCGTGGGTGTACGTCACCGGTTCTGATCGGGCTGCAAAGCCTTAGGAATTTGAGCCAAATTGGCCTCTAGCGCTTACCCCATAAGCGCTAGCAGCTACAAAATCAGTAGTGCACGGAAATCGTTCACATTGGTGTGCGTGGGGCCGGTCACCAAGAGGTCGTCCAGCCCTGCAAAGAAGCTCCAGGCGTCGTTGCGCGCCAGATGGTCGTCAATGCGCAGGCCCGCCTGTGCGGCACGCGCCAGCGTGTCGGGCGTGACAAACGCGCCTGCGTTGTCTTCCACGCCGTCAATGCCATCGGTGTCGGCTGCCAACGCCCATACCTGGGCCTGGCCTTGCAGCGCCTGCGCCAGGCCCAGGCAGAACTCGCCTGCACGCCCGCCTCGCCCGCGCGGCACACCGGGTGCACGCGGGCGCACAGTCACCGTGGTCTCGCCACCCGACAACACCACACACGGCCGTGCAAATGGCTCGCCATGCCGGGCCACAGCGCGGGCCAACGCGGCATGCACCTTGCCCACTTCGCGCGACTCGCCTTCGATTTCATCCGACAGCACATGCACCGCCATCCCTGCGCTGCGCGCCGCATCGGCGGCTGCCTGCAGCGCCTGCCAGGGGGTGGCGATGAGGTGCACGGCGTGCTCGGCAAAGCGGGCATCGCCGGGCTTGGGGGTTTCGGGCACACCGGCGGCCAGCGCGGCACGCACCGCCTCGGGCACGGCGATGCTGTAGCGGTTCAGGATGTCCAGCGCGTCGGCGCAGGTGCTGGC
>JBCNOJ010000484.1:0-3393 GCA_039593925.1 Acidovorax sp. | reverse complement strand
TCACCGCCCACCGTGCCGCCGCCCAAGCTCGCGCCGCTGCCGGACACTGCACGCCAGACCCCGCAGCCCTCGATTTGCTTGCCGACCTGCAGCGCCGCACTGATGAGAGAGCGGGAGAGCTGGCGCACATTGCTGACACCGCCCGCGCCCGCGGCACTACCTGCGAACGCGCCGCCGACAGCGCCCACGCGATGAGTGAGCGCGCGCAGAACCCATAACCCGCGCCATGTACAAGCTGCAAAGCCTTCGCAACCTCATTGAGAGCGCCGTCCCGGCACTCAAGACCAACCCTGAAAACTTGATCGTCATGGCCACGGACGGCAAGGCGGTGTCAACCTTGGGGGGCGGGCTGTCGTTTGAATACGCTTACACCGTGGCCATCACGGTGCTGGACTACAGCGGCCACACCGACGCGCTCTTTGTGCCGGTGCTGGCCTGGGTGCGCGTGCATCAGTCCGAGCTATTGGCGCACCCACAAAGCCAAGCGGGTGGGATTGAGTTCACGGTGGAGCCATTGAATGCCGCAGCGGTTGATATTGGCATCCGCGTTCCTGTCACTGAGCGCGCCATAGTGAAACCAGCCGCAGGCCACCCGACGCGATTCAACGTAGAGCACCCGAGCGAACCGTGCCACCCCGGCGGCCAGTGCTTGCCAGAGCATTGGGAGCTATGGTTTCAAGACAGGAAATTGGCCGAATGGGATCTACCCCTTCCGCCCGAGCGTTCCAGATTCGACTTCTAACCCATGGCCGACTTCACTGCGCTGGAAAACTGGGCCGGGGACATGCTGCGCAAACTGCAGCCGCAACAGCAGCGCCGCTTACAGCTGGACATTGCACGCCAGCTGCGCAAGAGCAACGCCGAACGCATGCGTGCGCAAACGGACCCGGACGGCAACCGCTGGGAGCCTCGCAAGGCCCCGAGCAACACCTTGCGCAGCAAGCGCCAGCAACTGCGCCAGCAAGCAAAGCAGCGCCGCCCCATGTTCGCCAAGATGCGCCAGGCGCGCCACCTCAAGGCACGATCCCAGGGCAACGCCGCCGTGGTGGAAATTGCCAGCCGTGCGCAGCGCATTGCGCGTGTGCACCACTTCGGCCAAACCGATGCAGTGACGCCAGGCGGTCCGCAATACGAATACCCGGCGCGCGAGCTGATCGGCATCAGCCAAGCCGATTACGACACCCTGCGCGACGTGCTTTTGGGTTTCTTCAGCTCTTGAAATCGCACCGGAAAATGTGACAAGCGCAGCCACAGTGCCCCGCGCTGGCTTTCACGCGCGCGCGGCAGCACCATGGCTGCATGCCTGGAAACAACCCGCAGCAAGACAGCCCGCAAGAGCAAACCCGACGCCTTGAGAACGTAGCGCGGTTGGGAACAGTGATGGCCGTGCGGCACACCAAGCCTGCCCGCTGCCGCGTCAAGATGGGCGACAACACCACCGACTGGTTGCCTTGGATGGCAGGCCGTGCCGCGGGCAAAGACGGAAGCACGTGGTGGCCGCCCGTTGCGGGCGAGCAGTGCTTGGTGATTGCGCCTGGTGGTGATATGGCCCAAGGCGTTGTGCTGCTGGGCGCCTACAGCGACAACTTGGACGCCCCGGCCGATGCTGCGGGCGTGGAGTTCAAGCGCTGGACCGAAGCGGACTTTGCCGAATACCGCGAAGGGCGCCGCACCGTGCACACCACCGAGGGCATCCTTTTGGAAGTGGGCAGCGGCTGCAGCATCGCCATGGCGCCCGGCGGCATCACCCTGCGCGTGGGTGGCGCCGTGTTGCAGATCGGGCCGGATCGCATCACCTGCAATGTGGACATCGTGGCCCAAGGCATAAGCCTGGTGAACCACGTCCACGGTGGCGTGCGCATCGGCGACGACAACACGGGGGCGCCGCAATGATGAGCCGCCACACCGGCCGCCGCCTGGGCGCCATCGCACACCTGCAGCAAAGCGTGGCCGACATCCTGACCACCCCCATCGGCTCGCGCGTCATGCGCCGTGAGTACGGCAGCCTCTTACCCGCGCTGATTGACCAGCCCGACAACTTGGCCACGCAAACCCGCGTGATGTCGGCCATCGCATCGGCCCTCATGCGCTGGGAGCCGCGTCTACAGGTGGATAAGGTGACCATGCGGCGCGACCCCGAGCGCCCAGGCCGTGCAGACATTGAGCTGACAGGCACTTACCTGGGCGGTTTTGGCCGCGAAGCCGCGCCCATCACATTGACCGTGCCCCTGGGCCAAGGGAATGCCGAATGATCGACCTGCAAACCCTGCCCGCGCCCAGCGTTGTTGAAACGCTCTCATACGAAGTCATCTTGGCCGCCGCAAAGGCCGACTTTGCCGAGCGCATGCGCCCGCACCTGCCCGCGATAGATGAAATCCTGTCGCTGGAGTCTGACCCGGTTGTGAAGCTGATTGAGTCGCACGCATACCGTGAGCTGCTGATCCGCGCCCGCATCAACGATGCCGCCCGCGCCCACCTGCTGGCCTTCGCTGCCGGTAGCGACCTTGACCAGCTGGCCGCACTCTTTGGCGTGGCCCGTATGCCCGCCGAAACCGACGACCGCCTGCGCGCACGCCTGCAGCTCAAGATTGCAGCGCTGGGCGCCCAGGGCACGGGCCAGCACTACGAGTTCCACGCCATGACGGCATCGCCCCAGGTGCGTACCGCCAAGGCCAGCCAGCCCACGCCCGGCACCGTGCTGGTGATGCTGTGGGTGGCAGACCAAGCCCAGGCCGCCGCCGTGCGCGCCACGGTCGAAGCTGCCCTGAACGCAGACAAGGCCCGCATGCTGGGCGTGCGCCTGCTGGTGCAAGTGGCAGTGCCAAAGCCCATCCACATCACCGCACGCATCACCCGCACCAGCAGCGCACCCGCCAACCTGCTGCAGCAGCTGCAGACCCGGCTGGCAGCTGCCTTCGCTGGCATCAACGCCATGACGGCCAGCGTAGCCCGCTCTTACATCACCACGCTGCTGCACGTGGACGGCGTGCACGCGGTGGACTACCCGCAGGCCGACACACCGCCAGCACTCACCCCGCTGGCCGTGGGTGAGTACCCGGCCCTGGGTGTTGCGCATTTGATCGACGGGGGCGCGGTGCAATGAGCGCGCCGCGCACCATCCTGCCCGCCGCATCCACCGCGCTAGAGCGCGTGATGGACACCACCTTTCCGCGCGATTGGGGCACCCTTGCTGACTTGGTGGAGCCTGGCGCCACTGCGCACAACGCGCAGCTGCTGCCGTGGGTGGCGCAGCAGTGGCAAATAACCCAGTTCGCCCCCTACTTCCCCACCCTGGAAGCCCTCATGGCTGAGGCCGTGCCCTGGCTCATGGAGCGCGGCAACGCCGCCAGCCTTCGCCGCGCCCTTGGCTGGCTGGGTTACCACAGCGTGGTC
>JBCNOJ010000483.1:0-3431 GCA_039593925.1 Acidovorax sp. | reverse complement strand
CTTCAGGTCCGGGTTGCCCGGGATGTCATAAATGGGCTTGTCGCCATACAGCTCGACGCACTGGCCGCCCGCATGGGGCAGGGCGTCGATCAAGTGGGTGGTGATGCCCTGCAGGCCGAGCTGGAAGACCTGGAACAGGCCTACGGGACCCGCGCCGATGACGACGGCATCGGATTCTTGAATCATGCCCGCGCCGCCACGCACACAGCGTCAAAAACAGGCGCGGCCTCATGCGAGTGCCACCGTGGAACTGGCTTTGCCAGGCCACGGGTGGCGTCCCCCCTAAGGGTGGAAGACGCGAGGCGGCTCAGGGGGGAACTCACTTCACCAGTTCGTTGACCTTGCCTGGCTTGCCGTTCCATTCGTCGGCGTCGGGCAGCGCGGGCTTGCGCTTGGTGATGCTCTTCCAGCCGTCGGCAAAGGCCAGCTCGGCGTTGAGCTTGATGAAGGCGATCTGATCGGCTGGCAGGTCTTCTTCGGCAAAGATGGCGTTGGCCGGGCACTCGGGGATGCAGACAGCGCAATCAATGCACTCGTCGGGATCGATGACGAGCATGTTCGGGCCTTCGCGGAAGCAGTCCACGGGGCACACGTCCACACAATCGGTGTACTTGCACTTGATGCAGTTTTCGGAAACGACGTGGGTCATGACAAAGGTTGTGTGGGTCGGTGAAAACCCTCGATTTTAGAAGCTTTCACCGACCTTTGGTTACAGGGCCCCTCTCCCGGCAGGGATGTGAGGGGCGAAAAGGGCTGATGTGGGTCAGTTCACGAGCACGGCGCCGGCCGTCTTGTGGCTGGCGGTGTCCACCAGGATCAGCGAGCCGAGCACGCGGGCCTGGGTGAACGCTGCGGCCGGAATCGCTTCCTGCAGCAGCAATTCGACGCGGCCGATGGCATTGGGGTCGAGCTGCGTGGCTGCTTCTTCAGCCAGCGTGTTGATGTTGAGCTTGTGCACCACGGCCTTGACCTTGGCTTTGACCCAGCGGTGGCCATGCAGCGCCCAGTACACGCGGCCTGCGACCAGGGGTTCGTCGTCCATCCAGGCGATGGTGGTGCGCAGTTCGCGGCTGGCGGGCCAGGCCGGGGTGGCGGCGGGTGTGTCGCCAAAGTCGTCGTCGGCAGCCGGCACTGCAGCAGCCGTGGGCGCGGCCACAATCCAGTCGCCGCGCGAGACATCCACCTCATGGTCCAAGATGATGCCGGCGCTGGTGCCTGCGGGCACGTCCTTGGGCCGGCGGGCGTGGTCCAGCACCTGGGCCACGGTGGCCAGCTGGCCGCTGGGGAAGATCTGCACGGCGGTGCCGGGTGCGAAGGTGCCCGCAGCCACACGGCCCCAGAACACGCGGCGGCCCTGGCTGGTGTCAGACGAGGACGAGAACTTTTCGACCCACTGCACCGGGAAGGCCGGTGCCAGCGCCGTGTCGGCGGGGGTGTTGGGCAACTCTTCCAGTACCTGCAGCAGGGTGGAGCCGGTATAGCCGCACCAGCCGGCGTGCGCATCGACCACGTTCCAGCCCTTGAGGGCGGAGACGGGCACGGTGGCGCGCACGGTGATTCCTGCCGCCTGGGCAAAGGCTTGCAACGCGACCTGGATGTGCTTCCAGGCCAGCGCGGGGTCTTCCACCGCGTCGAGCTTGTTCACGGCAAACACCAGCGAATGCACGCGCAGCAGGTGCACCAGCAGGCTGTGGCGGCGGGTCTGCGGCAGCAGGGCCAGGCTGGGGTTCTTCCAGTCGAGCTTGGTCGCATCGACCAGCACCACGGCGGCGTCGGCGCTGCTGGCGGCCGTCACCATGTTGCGGGTGTACTGCTCGTGGCCGGGCGCGTCGCCGATGATGAACTTACGCTCTTCGGTGGCGAAGTAGCGGTACGCCACGTCGATGGTGATGCCCTGTTCGCGCTCGGCGGAGAGGCCGTCGGTCAGCAGGGCCAGGTCCGTCTCGCCCTGGCGCTGCACGCCAGCAAGGTGGTCTTGCAGCACGGCCTTGCTGTCCACCAGCAGGCGGCCGATCAGCGTGCTCTTGCCATCGTCCACGCTGCCGCAGGTGATGAACTTGAGCGCAGAAATATGGTCGTTTTGGCTACGGCCGGACTCTTGCGAGTCCTTAACTTCGCTCTTCGCGAAGTTAGCCTTCGCCGAAATTTCTGCGAAATTTTGGGCTTCAGCGCTTGCTGGATAAGCGCTAGCAGCTGTCGAATTAGTAGTGGTCATCAGAAGTACCCATCTTTCTTGCGCTTTTCCATCGACGCGTCGCTGGTCTTGTCGTCCATGCGCGTCGCGCCGCGCTCGCTCACATCGGCGGCCAGGGTCTCGATGACGATCTCGGCCGGGGTGGCGGCGGTGCTTTCCACCGGGGCGGTGCAGGTGATGTCGCCCACGGTGCGAAAGCGCACGTCGCGCGTCTCCACCACGTCACCTTCGCGTGCTGGCGTCAGCTCGGTCACCGGCATCAGCAGGCCCTTCTTATCCACCACCTGGCGCTTGTGCGTGTAGTAGATGCTGGGCAGGCCGATCTGCTCGCGGTCGATGTACTGCCACACGTCCAGCTCGGTCCAGTTGCTGATGGGGAACACGCGGAAGTGTTCGCCGGGCTGCAGGCGGGTGTTGAACAGCGTCCACAGCTCGGGGCGCTGGGCCTTGGGTTGCCATTGGCCGAAGCTGTCGCGGTGGCTGAAGATGCGCTCCTTGGCGCGCGCCTTTTCCTCGTCGCGGCGGGCGCCGCCGATCAGCGCGTCGAAGCGGAATTCTTCAATGGCTTCAAGCAGCGTGACCGACTGGTGCACGTTGCGCGATTCGCCGGGGTGGGCCAGTCGCACGGTGCCACGCGCCATCGAATCTTCCACGCTGCGCACGATCAGTTCAGCGCCCAGTTCCTTCGCGCGGAAGTCGCGGAAGTCCGTGACTTCAGGGAAGTTGTGGCCCGTGTCGATCATCAAGAGCGGGTAGGGGATGCGGCCTGCGCCGAATGCTTTTTCAGCGCACTTGAGCATCACCAACGAATCCTTGCCGCCCGAGAACAGCAGAGCAGGGCGCTCGAAGGCGGCGGCTACCTCGCGCAGGATGAAGATGGTTTCTTCTTCCAGGGCGTCGAGGTGTGAGTTGTTGAGGTGGTAGCTCATGTTGTTGGTTTTCTCAAGCAGCGTTGAGTCGGTGCGGGCGTTCATGGTCGGATCACTAGCGGGGCGGGCAGAGGTACGGGTGATCCATCAGAGCCGTTTGGGCTGAGCTTGTCGAAGGCTTGCGCGGCGCTTCGACAAGCTCAGCGTGAACGGTTTCTTGGTATCAGTGGGCTAAATGAAGACCGCACTCGCGGTTGTCCTCGCCCTTGGTCGGGTCCACGTAGTCGAAGTTGTTGGGCAGGCCGTGCTTGACGCAGTGGTCGTGCAGGACCTTGGACGACCAGTGGAGCAGGGGCGCTACCTTGATG
>JBCNOJ010000482.1:0-3436 GCA_039593925.1 Acidovorax sp. | reverse complement strand
CGACCAGGTCGCCGACGCTGAATAGGCGGTCCACTTTGGTGTCAAAGCCCACGGCCTGCAGGCACTGCTCAAGCCTTGGGAAATGCCCATGGATGTCGCCCACGGCCAAATCCCGTCCTGCACTGTTGGCGGCTACCCGCCGAAACCGGCTCATCGCCCTGCTCCTCTACTGCCTGGGTTGTCCGGCGTGGCCATCGGCACGCGCGCATTTGCCAACAGCATGGCACAGGCTCGCTTGCCTGCGCAGGTCCAGGTTGCGATTCGATGCTCGGCCTGCATGCTCATGGCACTGGCCACGGCAGCTACGATTGGGTACGACCACTGGCGCGAGGCTCTACTGGTGCAGCTCAGCCCGCGGGGGGTATGCTCGGCCATTCTGGCACCATGGAAGGCACGCACCATGAAACTCTGCGCCGTACAACTGGCGTCGCGCAAGGGCGACCTGGCGAGCAATCTGCTCCGCCATATGCGTTGTATAGAGCAAGCGGCGTCACTTGGCATCGAGCTTGTGGTTTTCCCAGAGTTGTCATTGACCGGCTACGAGCCGACCCTGGCGCGCCAGGTCGCACTGCCGCTGACTTGCGCTCGCCTGGAACCCTTGCAGGCACTGTGTGACAAGCTGGCAATCAGTGCCGCGGTGGGGCTACCGTTGCCCAGCGCAGAGGGTATCCGCATCGGCATGCCGATCCTGCGCCCAGGCTTGCCCGCCCTGGCCTACGTCAAGCAGCGCCTGCACGAGGCTGAGCGGCCGTTTTTCGCGCCGGGGGATCAACCCCTAGTGTTCGATGCAGGGCCACTGACCATTGCCCCGGCGATCTGTTACGAGTCGATGTTCATCGACCATGCTGCCCACGCCCATCGCTTGGGCGCCGAGCTGTACTTGGTCAGTGTTGCCAAGACCGCAAAAGGAATCCGCGAGGGCCACGAGCATTATCCACAAGTGGCCCGAGCCTTTAGCATGCCGGTTTTGATGGCCAACTGTGTTGGCCCCTGCGACTCATTCGTCGGTGCGGGAGGCTCTGCGGCATGGGACCGCCACGGCAATTTGCTGGCGGCACTGACTGACAAAGCAGAGGGCATGATCCTGCTGGACGTCGCAAGTAATACAGCACGCGCGGTGCCGCTGGAAATCTAGGTAAAACTGTGCACTACAGATCCAGCGCCAAGGTCTGTCGCCCTTCCAATGCCAAGAGGTACTGTTTGGCCGGCAACCCTCCGGCGAACCCGGTCAGGTTACCGGACGCACCGATCACCCTGTGACAAGGGGCGATGATCGAAATCGGATTACGCCCGTTGGCCGCCCCCACCGCGCGCACTGCCTGGGGAGCGCCGATCTGCCGGGCGATGTCACTGTAGCTGCGCGTCTGGCCGAAAGGAATGGTAAGCAAAGCCGTCCACACTCGACGCTGGAAATCGGTACCGGCGAACTCCAGTGCCAGGTCGAAGCGCTGGCGCATGCCGGCGAAGTACTCGCCTAACTGCCGGGCCGCTTCCCGGAGCATGGGGTGTTGGTCATCGCGGTGCAGTTGGCCCAGCCTGACGCGGTTCTCCCGCTCGGCCTCCCACAGCACGGCGCCAAGCCGCTCACCCCGTGCCACCAAAGTAAGGGTGCCGACTGGCGACGACATGAACGTGAAGGCGTTGGACATCGGCATTTCCTACGCAGCCGGTTACTACAAGCACTCTCTGGCAGCCAAGCGCAGCTTGTCAGTGGACAGGAAGCTCCCTTTGTAGAACGTTGCTCGGCTGCCTTCACGGCTTTCCACTACTTCCAACACCTCGTCCGAGGCTACGGCGCTGGGCGCCGTCAGCCGATAACCGTGGCTGATCGACTTCTGCGTGGTTTGCGCAGAGACGGCTTGCCACTTTGGCAGGACACAAGCAGCGTAATCTTGCGGGGATTTTGCCGTGAGTTTACTTGCGGTGGGCTTGCCAGGATTGGCACAGGCAGCAAGGCCAGCTGTGAGAGCCGAAATAACAAAGATGCGAAAAATTGGCATTTTCATTTAACCCGTCTGGAACGTGGTTCATTGTATCCGGGATAGGTGCTGCGACGTAATCCACTAAAGTCGCGGGCTGAACAATCTCACGCAGAATCCGAAGTCTACGTTAGACCCAGCCGGGCCTGAAGCAGTCTGAATGCAAACAGGCTTTTGGTGTATGCAGGTGCTGCCTCAGACTCTTTTGCACATCAAGGCTGCATCGAGTAGCCGGCCATGGTCATACCAGGCGTCACGCTGGTAGGCAGTAAACGCGTGCTGGTTCCCTGTTCCTCGAAGTTCGATCAAGCCGTCGGCCTTATCGGGGTCAATGCTTTGAACATAAAGCTTGAGCGAATCTCCGGTAGCGACTTGGTAGGTTTTCACGTTACTCGGGAGTTCACCTTTGACGCACCCCAGATAGGCCTGTGGGCTTCGCTGCGTGTAACCAGAGGTGAAATCATGCCCTGCCCGTACATCAGGGTTCTGGGCGCATCCAACCAAGGACAACGCAATGAGGGTGGTCGACAGTATTGCGCCTGCAAATACGCTTGAGCTTTTCACGCGACACGCTCCAATTACCCCCTCGAGAATGCGTTGCCAAGCAACAACCCGTTTTTGAGCTCTTATCGGCCTATGTTACTGCGCAAAGAAGCGGGCGCTATAGGTTTTTTGGCTATAACACCAGCGAGCGTGTTCAGGCCTGTGCACGGTCTTGAGGTAATTTTTTCCGCCAGCGGAACGTTTGTTTCGCTCCATGATTCTCATGCATAAGAACCCCGCATGACCTCAGGAGAACGCCATGGTGTGGTGGCTGGAAATACTCACCCAGTTCTTAACATCTACCGCCTTGGCGGTGTGCAGCATCTTTATATTCTGGGCTTACATGTCAGCATTCGGGAGGACCTACACGCGGCTATTGTCAACCGCGTTGGCGGTCGCCTTGCTCAGCATTGCCGCCTTCCCGCATGGCGCGAGCCTGGCGCTCAGTCATACAATGATTTTGGGAGAGGGGCGCGAATTTCTGCTGCTGCTCGCCGATGCAATGGGCGTTGTCAGCGCGGTGATCATTGCATCGTTCTTCTTCAATCCAGAAAGGCTGCTTGATGATGCTGATTGCCAGACCAGCGAATCGCCATAAGCTTGATCACTGATCAGTCAATTGAACATTTCAGGATCAGCGGTGGCCGCCGCCAGGCCCCTCGCCCATCATGCCCGGCCCCCATGACCGCCACCGTGCCCACCGCCGCCTGGCGGCATGAACATCCAGCAACCTGTAAGCATCGATACCATTGCTACGGTCATGATCGCACGCACGACATGCTTGAACCTCATTACACGACTGCAAAAGTTACGAATCACAGCCCCGGTTAGTGCACGGCAGGGCTGTGCCGCAGAGCGTAATTTCTAAACAGCAAGCCTGGGCAAATTTTGCCATTTCTTTACAGTTGTTAAGC
>JBCNOJ010000481.1:0-3437 GCA_039593925.1 Acidovorax sp. | reverse complement strand
CTGGCGTGCTGCGGTGTACGTCGCGCTGCTGGTGGCGGGTTGCGTGGGTGTCTGGGCTGTGTATGCCTTCGCACACAGCCGTACCAACGCCTTGCACAGCCGGGCTGTGCGTGGGGCCGTTGCCGTGGCTGCGGGATGGGCCGCCGCGCTGGCGATGGTGGGACTTTGCGGCGTGCGTGCCGCAAGCTTTGCGGACGACGCCCTGAACGCCACGCTGGAGGGGCGAGATTTGCGCGTGACCGGCGTGATCGCGGCCATGCCGCAATCCAACGAAGCGGGCACCCGGTTGCGCTTGCGTGTGGACAACGCGCGCGTTTCCGGCGGGCAGCCGGTGCAACTTCCGAGCCTGATCGATGTGGCTTGGTACGGCGGCGCTTTCCGCGATGCTGCGGGTGTGGCGGATCTGCACCTCAAACCACCCGCGCTGCGGGCGGGTGAACGCTGGGAGATGACAGTGCGCCTGAAAGCCCCCCACGGCCTGCGCAACCCCTATGGCTTTGACTTTGAACTTTGGACCTGGGAGCAGGGTGTGCAAGCCACAGGCTATGTGCGCACAGGCCCCAAGGACGAGGCACCCGTGCGCCTGGCAGTTACTTGGCAATATCCGGTGGAGCAGGCACGCCAGACCGTGCGCGATGCGATCCAGGAGCGCCTGGCCCGCAGCGACAGCGAGGGCGCCGACCCGGCCCGCGCGCGCATCGCTGGTGTGGTGGCTGCGCTCGTCACCGGCGACCAGCGTGCCATCGACCGGGCGGACTGGGATGTGTTCCGTGCCACCGGTGTCGCCCACCTCATGGCCATCTCCGGCCTGCACATCACGTTGTTTGCGTGGCTGGCGGCGCTGGTGGTGGGGGCGTTATGGCGGCGGTCCGCGCGCCTTTGCTTGGCAGTGCCGGCACCGTCTGCCGCTCTCGTGGCGGGTGTGGCGCTGGCGGCGGGCTATGCGGTGTTCAGCGGCTGGGGTGTGCCCGCGCAGCGCACAGTGATCATGTTGGCCGTCGTGGGCCTGCTTCGGCTCAGCGGGCGGCAATGGCCGTGGCCGCAGGTGTGGTTGCTGGCCTGTGCTGCCGTGGTGTTGGTAGATCCGTGGGCGTTGGCGCAGGCGGGCTTCTGGCTGAGTTTTGTGGCGGTGGGGGTGTTGTTTGCTACCAATCCGATAGCTGTTGGCGCTTTGCCAAAAAGCGCTAGAAGCCGTTTTTATGCATTATTCAGAGAGCAGTGGGTGGTGACGCTGGCGCTCACGCCACTGGGGCTTCTGCTGTTCGGCCAAATCTCGGTGGTGGGGTTTGCGGCCAATCTGGTGGCGATTCCGTGGGTGACCTTGGTGGTCACGCCGCTGGCGCTGGGCGGCGTGTTGTGGGCACCCCTGTGGGATGTCGCGGCGCTGGCGTTGCAGCCTTTGTCGGCACTTCTGCAATGGCTGGCGCAGTGGCCCGGGGCTGTGGTGTTTTTGCCGTCTGCGCCGCTGTGGGCGGGGGTGTCAGCGGTGGCGGGCGGGGCGCTGCTGGCCATGCGCCTGCCCTGGCGGGTGCGGCTGCTGGCCCTGCCGCTGCTGTGGCCGGTGTTCTGGTGGCAGCCTGCCCGGCCAGAGGTGGGGCAGTTTGAATTGCTGGCGGCCGACATCGGCCAGGGCAACGCCGTGCTGGTGCGCACGGCCCATCACAGCCTGTTGTACGACGCAGGCCCGCGTTTCAGCCGCGAAAGCGATGCCGGCCACCGGGTGCTGGTGCCGCTGCTGCGCGCGCTGGGCGAGCGGGTGGACATGCTGGTGCTCAGCCACCGCGATGCCGACCACACCGGCGGCGCTGCGGCCGTGCTGGCACAGCAACCCCAGGCGACCGTACTGGGCTCTATCGAAGCGGACAACAGCTTGCAGCGCCTGCGCTCCATTGAGCCGTGCCTGGCCGGTCGTCAATGGGAGTGGGACGGCGTGCGATTCTCGGTGCTGCACCCACAGCCAGGCGACGATGCCTTTGTGCCACGCGGGTCGCGTTCGCAGCCAAGCCAGCCCGCACCGCCCCGGCCGAATGTGCTGAGCTGCGTTCTGCGCATTGAGGCTGCGGCAGCGGCTGGAGAGTTGTCTGGCGCTGGCCCGCTGAATGCCGGCGGTGCTGTGGCCCTGCTGGTGGGGGACATTGAAGTCGCCCAGGAGCAGGCCTTGCTGGCGCGCGGCGCGCCTTTGCGGGCTGATGTGTTGCTGGTGCCGCACCATGGCAGCAAAACCTCGTCGTCCCCCGCGTTTCTGGAGGCGGTACAGCCGCGCACAGCTTTGGTGCAGGCTGGCTACCGCAACCGCTTCGGCCACCCAGCGCCCGAGGTGGCCCAGCGGTACCGCCAGCTCGGCGTGCGCCTGGTGGAGTCTTCACGCTGTGGGGCGGCCACCTGGTCGTCGGCGCAGCCGGGCGATGTGGCCTGCGAACGCGAGGTGGGCCAGCGGTATTGGCAGCATGCCATGCCACCAGCCCCTGAATGACGGGTGGTGGCTTGGCCGACTGGCACGCCCCGGTTTCTCCAAGGTGGGCGCACAACTTGCTATTCTGTTGGCAGGAGGCCAGTTCATGCAGAAATTTGACGAGATGTACGCCATGCTGCCTTTTGATGGCAGCGATGTGCGGGAACACTACAAGCGCTATGCGCAGTGGTTGAGCAAACAGCCCCCTGACGTGATGCAGGCCCGCCGGGCCGAAGCCGAGATGATCTTCCGGCGCGTAGGCATCACTTTTGCGGTGTATGGCGCCAAGGACGAAGGCGGCGCAGGCAACGAGCGGCTCATTCCGTTCGACCTGATTCCGCGCATCATCCCGGCGCACGAGTGGAGCAGCATGCAGCAGGGGCTGGTGCAACGGGTCACGGCCCTGAACCGCTTCATCCAGGACGTCTATCACGGCCAGGAGATCATCCGCGCTGGCATCGTGCCGTCCGACCTGATCCTCAACAACGCCCAGTACCGGCCCGAAATGGCCGGGTTGCATGTGCCGCAGAACATCTATGCGCACATTGCGGGCATCGACATCGTGCGCGCCCCCGATGCGCAGGGCAACGGCGAATACTACGTGCTGGAGGACAACCTGCGCGTGCCCAGTGGCGTGAGCTACATGCTGGAAAACCGCAAGATGATGATGCGGCTGTTTCCCGAGTTGTTCAGCCAGCACAAGGTGGCGCCCGTGGCCCACTACCCGGACTTGCTGCTTGAAACGCTGCGCGCCAGCGCCCCCGCGGCGGCAGACGACCCCACCGTGGTGGTGCTCACCCCTGGCATGCACAACAGCGCCTACTTCGAACACGCCTTCCTGGCCCAGCAGATGGGCGTGGAGCTGGTCGAGGGCCAGGATCTGGTGGTGAAGGACAAGTTCGTCTACATGCGCACCACACGCGGGTTGCAGCGGGTGGACGTGATCTACCGCCGCGTGGACGACGATTTCCTGGACCCGCAGGTG
>JBCNOJ010000480.1:0-3455 GCA_039593925.1 Acidovorax sp. | reverse complement strand
GCGCGCCGCCATGGGCCCGCCAAACACCTGGGCGCTCAGCATGGCACCGGTGAGGTTGACCGCCATGACCTCGTTCCAGTCCTCCAGCGGGAAGCTCTCGAAGGGCTCGAAGAAATTCTCCGACTTGGTGGCCGCGTTGTTGATGAGCACGTGGGGCAGGCCCCAGCGCGCCTGCAACGCGGCCAGGGCACCGGCCAGCGACTCGCGGCTGGACACGTCGGCCGCGTGGGTGAGCAAGGTGTCATGGGGGGCGCCGAGCTTGCCGTCGAGCTGCTCCGCGCTGCGGTCCAGTGCGAACACGCGGGCACCGGCGTCCAGGAAGGCGCGGACCACCTCGGTGCCGATAATGCCGGCCGCGCCGGTCAACACCACCACCTTGCCGTCCAGCTGGAATGCGTCGCTCATGAAAGGCCTTTCTGCTTCATCAGCAGTTCGACGAGGTCGAAGTCGATGGGATGGTCAATGTCGACGGAGCGCTCGCGCGGCATGGCATGCAGCCGGATGCGCGGGGTGGCCCACAGCGACGAAGTCAGGGTGTGGCGGTGCCAGGCGTAGATGGACGCGTTCATCGCATACACCTTGGGCGCGAGCTGGCGGCCCACGACCTCGCTGTCGGGCCGGCACACGCGCTCGTAGAAGCCGCCGGGCTTGAGCTCCACCATGTTGAAGTAGGGGTTCTTGTCGGACTCGTAGCCGGTGATGACCACGTCGGTCGCGTCGTCCAGCAAGGCGGCGCAGGCCCGGATGTCGGCAATGTCGCGCAGCGGCGAGGTCGGGTCCAGGTCGATGATGCGGCTCACCGGCCCATGGTTCGCCTCGACCCAGTCCACCAGGTGCAGGATCACGGGCAGCTTGGCGGCCGTTGCGGTGGCCAGGTCCGCGGGCCGCAGGAACGGCACCTGAGCGCCGTGCTCGCAGGCCACGGCCGCGATGGCCTCGCTGTCGGTGGAGACGAAGACCTGGTCGGCCTCGCCGCTGTCCAGCGCCTGGCGGATGGTCCAGGCGATTAGCGGCAGGCCGCACAGCGGCCGGATGTTCTTGCCCGGCACGCCGGCCGAGCCGCCGCGCGCGCAGATGCTGATGATCCTCATGCGGCTGCCTCCTTCATGGCCAGCATCAGCTCCGCCGTCGCGAAGGCTTCGTCCAGCGGGGAAACCAAAGGTCGCGGCGGGCCGGCGGCAGCTGCCAGCCAGTCGCGCATCTGCAGGCCGTAGGTGGCCGGCACGTCGAAGGCTTCGGGCGCCGTTTCCAGCACCTCGCAGCCGTTGCGCGTTTCCAGCAAGAGCTGGCGGCCGATCAGGTCGCACGTCAGCGTGCCTTCCGCGCCCACGATGGCGTAGCGCCGCACGGGCCGGCACGAGACATAGTCCAGGGCCACCGTCACGGGGGCGCCGTTGCCGCGCCGCAGCAGCGCCACGTGCACGTCGTCCGAACGGATCGGCAGCGGGCCTAGGCGCCCGCCCATGGCGGCGCGCACGGACAACGGGCCGAGCAGCCACAGCGCCATGTCGATCTCGTGCACCAGGTCGAACACCACGCCGCCACCCTGCGCCGGGTCGGCACTGTAGGACTCGCCCACAGCGCGCGCGGGCCGCCATTGCGCCAGGTCCTGCCCCACTTCCAGCTGCGCCCGCACAACGGTGCCCAGCGCCCCGGCTTGCAGGATCGCGCGCAGCCGGCCCAGCACGGGCAAGTAGCGCAGGTTGCAGCCCACCGACACGGCCGGGTGGCCCGGGCCTGCGGCGTGCGCCGCGCGCACCTGCGCCAGGCCCGCGCGGTCGATCACCAGCGGCTTTTCCACCAGGCAGGGCAGGCCGTGGGCCAGGCAGGCGGCCAACTCCGCCGCATGGCGGCTGGACACGCTGGCGAGGATGACCGCGTCGGGCGCCCAGCGCAGGCTGTGGGCGAAGTCCTGCAGGACATCGCAAGGCTGCAGCGCGGCATCGGCCTGGCCGGTGGACGACACCACGCCCAACACGGCATCGGGCAGCAGCTGCCGCAAGTGCCGCACATGGCGTTGTGCAATTGACCCGCGCCCCGTGACCAGCACGCGCATGGGCATCACAGCTCCAGGAAGGCCGAGAGGATTCCCAGTCCGTGCGCCGCGCTGCGTTCGGGGTGGAACTGGCAGCCGTAGATGGGGCCACGCGCCACCGCGGCGCAGATGCGCGCGCCGTTGTAGGCGATATCGGCCAAGCGGTGCTCCTCGTGCGTGGGCACGGGCGCGAACGAGTGGACGAAATACATGGGCTCGCCGGGCTGCACGCGCGAGAGGATGGTGCCCTCCCAGCTGGCACGCGCGGGCGGCAGCGCCAGCGGGCTCCAGCCAATGTGCGGGATGCGGTGCGGCTGGCCGTCCGAGCCGGTGGCGGGCACGGGCTGCACGCGGCCCGGGATCAGGCCCAGGCCCGGCGTGTCACCGAATTCCTCGCCCATGTCGAACAGCATCTGGGCACCCACGCAGATGCCCAGAAAGGGGCGTTCCGCGCTGGCGTAGCGCTTGACCAGGTCATCGAAGCCTCGCGCGGCCAGCTCGGCCAAGCCGTCGGCAAAAGCGCCCACGCCCGGCAGCACCAGGCGTTCGGGCAAGGCCTGGACCTGGCTGGCCTGCTCCACCACTGTCACCGCCGCGCCGCAATGCTCCAGGGCCCGCACCACGTTCAGCAGGTTGCCGATGCCGTAGTCGATCACGGTGACCGGTGTGGCCTGGCTCATGCCCGCACCTCCAGCCCCTGCTCGCGCGCGTATTGCTTGATCTCGGGCACGATCATGCGCTTCCAGTGCAGGGCATCGGCAATGGCGATGCCGGAGGTGCCCGCATCGGCCGCACGCCTCAGGTCTTCCACCGGGCCGAAGCCGCCGCTGGCGATCACGGGCACGCCCACACGCGAGTTGACCGCCTTGAGCAGTTCGATGTCCAGCCCCTTGCGCGTGCCCTCCTGGTCCACGGCGGTCAGCAGCACCTCGCCGGCGCCCAGGGCCACCGCGTGCTCAATCCATTCCACGGCGTCCAGGCCGGTGTGCTCGCGCCCGTTGTCGGTGTAGGCTTCCCAGCGGCCCGGGCCGCTGCGCTTGGCTTCCACCGACAGGACCATGCACTGCGAGCCGTAGCGCTGCGAGACTTCGGAGATGAGCTGCGGGCGCGCGATGGCTGCGGTGTTGATAGCCACCTTGTCGGCGCCCGAGCGCAGCATGGTGTTCACGTCGTCCAGCGTGCGGATGCCGCCGCCCACCGTGATGGGGATGTAGATCTGGTCGGCGGCGCGGCTGATGATGCCGCTCAGGCTGTTGCGCTGGTAGAGGCTGGCCACGATGTCCATGAAGACGATCTCGTCGGCCCCCTGCTCGTAGTAGCGCAGCGCAAACTCGCCGGGGTCGCCGACCACACGCAGGCCTTCCAACCGGATGCCCTTGATGAGGTTCGGGCCCTTGATGTCCAGCCGGGGGATGATGCG
>JBCNOJ010000048.1:0-17125 GCA_039593925.1 Acidovorax sp. | reverse complement strand
GCGTCCATGGACTTCAGCGCGTCGTGGATGAGGCTCATATCACACGCACCCGCAAAACAATCACCAACTCGCGGCTGTTGTGCACCTTGTTCTCATTGCCGAACAGTTTGCCCAGCAGAGGAACATCCGATACGCCCGGCGCGCCACGGTCTGTGCCGGAATGGCGCTGGTCGATCAGCCCGCCCACCACCACCACGTCGCCGTCGCCCACGTTCAGCGTGGTGGTCAGCCCCTTGTAGCTCACCTTGGGAAGGGAAATCAGGTTCTCGCCACCCACGGCCACCAATTGCAGGCTGGCAGGGTCCACATCGCTCTGCATGGGGTTCAGCAGCAGCTCGATGCGGCCATCTTCGCGCACCATGGGCAGCACGCCAACCATCACACCGGAGAACACCGTATCGGTCTGCACGCTGGATGAAGTGGTTGAAGCGCCACCGCCTGGCACAGTTTGTGTGGAGGCCGACTGCGACACGTAACGAGAGCTGGTGCCCACAGACAGCAGCGCTGGCGTGCCATTGCGCACCTGCACGTTGGGGTTGGAAAGGATTCGGAGCGTTCCAAACGAGCGCAGCGCGTTGATCACGATCCCATAGTTGCTGCCTTGGTATGCCAATCCGAGAGCGGGGCCCGCAGCGTTGCCTATGAGCGCCGATGGAATAGAGATGGTGCGGGCCGGATAGCCTGTGTTGGCATTGGGCAAGAGCCCGCTGCTGCCGCCCAGTTGCATGGGAGACGAACCAAAACCCGCGGCCAGTCGGCTGCGCAGGGTGGTCCAGTCCACTCCGAACTCGAAGTTGTCACCGAGCTGCACATCGATCAATTGGGCTTCCACATAGACCTGCTTGCCCAAGACCTTGTGAATCTGGGCAAGCATCTTCTCAACGGTCCGCATCTTGGAAGGGCGTGCCTTCACATACAGCGTGCCTGTTTGGCTGTTGAGGGTGAAACCACCTTCTTCCTTGATGGTCAGGGTGCCAGAGCCCGCGTTCGAGGACGACCGACCGACCGTGGCCGCGCCAGTGCCGCTGGGGATGGGCGATCCAGCCCAGGGAGACTGTGGGTTGGGCGTGTAGCCCGGCGTGGGCGTGTTCATGCCCTGAGCCTGCTGCTCCACACGGTCTTTGGCGTCTGTTTCCAGAATCGCTTTGAGCGCCGCCGCCAGATCCGCATACGGGTCGGTGTTGCCTCCGCCTGAGCCAGACAGAGTCAGGTTGCCTTGCTGTGCGCCAGAGCCGCTACCACCACCACTGCCGCCACCGCTGCTTCCGCCGCCGCCACCCGAATTGCTGCTGCCGAAGACGTTGCCACCAGACCCCATCTGGATGCTGGTCTTGGTGTTCAGAAAGTTCAGCGAAAAGAATTTTTCTTCTGTGAGGCTCACACGCAGCGTGTTGCCACGAAATTCACCGGCCACATCGTAGGTGCGCATGACTTCGTTGAAGCCTTCGCGCAACGTCACCTGGCGCAGGTACATGTCGGCAAGTTGGCCTCCACGCAGCACGTTGGGGTCGACGATCAGATTGAGATTGCCCGCATCGGCAAATGCACCAAGGATCTGGCTGATGCTGGCTTTGGACATGGCCACATTGATCAGCTTGCCTTCCAGCGGATCAAAAACAGGCGCGACAGGCGCAATGACTGGCGCAGGGGCCGCCTTGTTGATGTCGGCCAGCAGCATTTGCTGGTGTGCAAGCAGGCGTTGTGCTTCTTGCGCCACATGCTCACGCATCCGGTCGGCCGCTTCGGTATCGGGTGCGGGAAGGCTGGCAACGCTGCGCGGTGGCTGGTTGGCGCATCCACTGAGCACCAGAGCGGCACACACCAGGGCCAGAGGCTTTAAAAACGGAGAGTTGGTCATAACGCTGTCCTTTGGCGCTTCTGCTTGCTTGATTCTTGAAATTCTGGGTATGGAGCTGACAAAGTGCCCATGCGGTCCCACCAGTGAAGCGAAAAGATCGCGCACGTTTGCACCGTTCATGGAAGGCTCCTGATAGGCCCTGGTTGACCTCCTGGCAGCCCTGCACGGAACTCCTGCGTGTTGATGCTCGCCAGTGATCCGTCGGCCCACCGCAGCGTGCCTACGCGCAATTCACCCGAGGGCAACGTCAAAGTCTGGCGTCCCAGCCGCTCCGTGACTACCGCCTCGGTAGGCTTCACACGCACCACACGCCCACCGCCTTCAAGCCGAGCGCCCTGGCGGGCCAGTTGTCCATCGATGACCACCGACTGCCTGTCCGTGGCCAGGTCATCCAGATGCAGCGACAACGAGCGGCGGGGCATCTGCACGCTACCCACCACATCGCTTCCGGGCACGGGCAAGGCGATCAGGCCCAGCGGGTCCGTGCCCGCACTCGAGGCCTGCGCCTGAATGCGCTCCATGGCGCCAAAGGCGTCTGCCACGCGCGCCTGGTCGTTGCGCAACGCGGGAGGCAGCGGCGCCAGCTCTGTGGTCATGGGTCGCATGGACGGCGTGCGGGCCTGGCTCAACTGCACTACGCCATAAAGGCCCCAGCCCAGCAATAGCAGGGCCAGCCCGTTCAAAAGCAAAGCTGCGTATTTCATGGTTTCACATTTCCTGCTGAAGCGGCCACGGTCGCCACCAGCTCATAAGAGAAGGCTCCCGGCACGGTGTAAGCGGGCTCCACCGCCTTGAGCGTCCAGCCAGCAGCGGCTATCTGGGACACCCACCGCGTGACCGAGGCCGACGCACCCAGAGGCGCCACACCGTCGACACGGAAAGCGCGCACGCGGGTCAGGCCCGTGGCAGATTCAAGGCGCACCCGTTGAATGCGAATGTCTTGGCCTGAAGCAGACTTCAGCAACGCCATGAACGCCACCGGGTCATGGCGGGCACCCTCGTCCAGCGCCTTAGAAAACTCCGCAACCGGCATCAGCTTCTGAGGAGCCTGCACCGTGGACACTGCCTGAATGCGTTCATTCAGGGCGGCCAGCTCTGCGCGCTGGCTTTGCCCGCTGACGCGCTGTTGATCAGCCAGCTGGCCTACCAGCACGCCCACAATGGCCAGGACCAAGCCCACCAGGGCTGTGACCGCTGCGATGGGAGCGACCCAACGCTCGGACCGCCATGCCACTCGCTCAAGCAACGGGTTGAGCGCATGGCGCCATGCCCCATTGCGAGCCAGCGTGGGCAACACGGTGTGCACGCGCTCGCCGGCAAACAACAGTTCGGTGGAGCCAACCACCTGAGGCGCGCCACCCAGCGCATTGCGCAACGCTGCGATGCAGGTGTCCACATCGGCCGCCTGAGAGCTCCACAACGTGCCCCACTCCACGGCATCAGGGCCAAGCCGCGTCAGCACAGCACCGTGGTTGGCGACGATGACCTGCGCTGCGCTCGGCATGGCAGAGGTGCCCGAACCAAGCGCCTGCGTAGAGCCGTACACCATGCCCTCGTCCGACTGCGCGAAGCACATCAGCCGACGCTGCGACAGCATGATGCGCGCGCTGCCAGGCTTAACGTCCTGGCACAGAAGGCCTGGCGCTGTCATGACGAGACAGTGGTCTGCCTGCTCCTGCGCCCATTGGGTACAACGCTGCCACAACTCCAGCGGCAGTGCCGAGAAATAGACCTGAAAACCACCGGGCACCTTCACCAGCCGATGCACCACCACGTGGGCAGCGCCGTCCACCATGCCCTGGGTGCGCACCCGCTTTTCCACCAGGGCGGCGGCGTATTCGGTCTTGCCCTCAAAGCGCCAGACGTCGGTGAAGACATCGTCAAGATCCAGCACCACCAGCGCGCTGTGGTTGAGCTGTGGCCAGGCAGGCACGTCTTGCACCTGGTGGCCATGGCAATGCATCCAGCCCGAGCTGGCAACGCGATAGATATGTTCGTAGCTCATGGCTTCACCTTGGGCGACAGGGCAGACACCGTTTGGAAATGCAGCGTGCCGCTGACGCCCAGCGTCAGGCCTTGGTCGCCCGGCTGGGGTGGATGGAACAGGCTTGCCTCCGGCGAGACCGTGGCAAGGTCGAACATGTCGGCCACAAAAATGGCACCGGCACCCCCGCGCCCCAGTTCACCCAGGAACTGCGCAGCCTCGACCCGCGTGGCGGGGCCCAGCGAGCGGCGCAGCTTGCGCTCACCCCACTGCGCCGGGTCAAAACCCAGGCGGTCCACCTGCTGCGCTACGTCCTTGATGGAACGCACCAGCTGCTCGCGCTGCTGCACCTCAGGGATCAGGCGGCGCGCATTGTCCAGCGACTGCTGCAGCTGCGCTTGCTGCTGCTGCTCGAACGCCAGACCCTTGAGCCCCTTGTGTGCCATGAAGGCGCCACCACCCAACAGGGCCGTGGCCAGCGCCAGGGACACGAGCTTGAGTGTGCGGGTGCCGTTCAATTACTGCTCCATGATCCAGTGGGCGGTCAGCAGAATGACCTGGTCTTCGTCAAACGTGCGGCCACCAGCCGTACCGCCGTCGTTGCCCGCTGCATTCACCACGGCGGAGCGCGCATCGCTGGTATTCATCTGGGTGCTGTTACCGCCGACGTTGATGGCTACGCCCTGCGTGTTGTTGGCTTCCCACTGGGTGCCCGGTGCATTGGCTTCTGTCGAGGCAGTCTGCTGCGGACGGCCCTGGATCCGGAAGCGGCCTTCGCGGGAGTCTGGCTTGCCATCGATCACCTGGTCCATGAAGCGGGCCAGGTCAGGCGTCAGGCCACGAATCACCATCACGTTGCCGGCACCACTTGCCACACCTGCGTCGTTGAACTGGAAGCACACCTGCAGCTCGGCGGGGTTGCCGTTGGAATCGATGTAGAGGAAACGGTCTTCGTGACCTTCGCCACGGCCTGGGGGCATGCGAACACCGGCGCGGGTCATCAGCTGACGCAGATTCAACGTCGCCAGCGTCGCATCGCCGCCGCCTACCGTGTCCACCGCATACCCCTGACCTGAGCAGATCTTGCGGCCGCGGTCCGTGAAGCTCGCAGGAATGCCTGGCACACCCATCGAGCCAGCGCGCGTGCAGGCATTGCCGTTGTTGATCGAAGTTTCAGAGCCGTCGATCATGTAGGTAGGCGCCTGTTGGCAGTCGCCCAGCACCACGCCTGTGCGCTGGTAGTACTGGTCGTAAGCCATCTTCCACTGATAGGCAAACTTGTTGACGGCCTTCTGGTATTCAGCATTGCGCTGAACGTCCTTGGCGATGGCCACGGCACCGATGATCAGGCCGATCACAGCCAGCACGATGGCCAGTTCAACCAGCGTGAAACCTTGCTGGACCTTGCGGCCAAGCCTGCGAAACGATTGCATTTTTGTCATCGAAATCTCCGACGAGAGGGGGTAGAAAGTGGAAGGGAAAGGATCGAAAAGTGAGCAGCTCGCGCCGAATCACTGGTTCATGCGGTAGATGGCTGTGACGATGGCGATCTGGTCTTCGTCGAAAGCACGATCGTTTGTTGTGTCGATCTGGTCACGATTGGAGGCTTGCCACTCCTGCCCCGGCGCATTGGGACTAGTGCCGCCTGCGTTGTTCAGCACGCCCTGCCGACGGAAACGGCCTTCACGTTCATCAGGCTTGCCATCGATCATTTGGTCCAGTGCGCGTGCCAGGTCGGGCGTCAGGCCGGTGATGACCATCACGTTGCCCATGCCGTCGCCCACCGCATCCGCAGGGGATCCGTTGCCCAGCGGCACGTTCCACTGGAAACACACCTGGACTTCTTGCGGGTTGCCATTGGTATCCAGATAGACATAGCGGTCTTCCAGACCCTCTGCACGGCCGGGGGGCATGCGGATACCCGCACGCGTCATCAATGTGCGCAAATCCGGGTCCGTGCCAGCCGTGAATCCTCTCGTCATGCCCTGTCCTGCAGCGGCGCGGCAAATTGCGTTGGGAGGGGTGACGCCAGTCATGTCTCGGCCGGAGCGTGTGCCATTACCAGCGGCCAGAAAGCGCTCGCCATTGACCATGTTCTGGGGAGCAGTCTGGCTATCTCCCAACACCACGCCATTGCGCTGGTAGTACTGGTTATAGGCCTGCTCCCACTGGTCGATGAACTTGTTCTTGATCTTGGTGTATTCGGCGTTGCGCTGCACATCCTTGCCGATGGCCACGGCGCCGATGATGAGGCCGATCACCGCCAGCACAACCGCAAGTTCGACCAATGTGAAACCCTGCTGACGCTTTGTGCGCGAACGGAGGGCCAGGTTTTTAAATACGTGGTTCATGATGTTCTATTCCTCGCCCTGATTACTGGTTCATCTTGTAGATGGCGGTCAGGGTGATGACCTGCTCTTCGTCACGGGTGGTGCCGGCGCCGGTGGCTGTGGGAGTTCCTGCACCCCGGCCAAAGGAGTTGTTGGCAGACCATTCCACACCAGGGCCATTTGGCGTGCCGTTATCCACGCCCCGCAGGCGGAAACGACCTTCTTGCGCGTCAGGCTTGCCATCAATCATCTGATCCAACATGCGGGCCAAATCTGGGGTGAGGCCAGCAATGACCATCACGTTGCCCGCCCCTTCTGCAGAGCTTGGTGGATTCCACTGAAAACACACCTGAATTTCCTGTGGTGCCCCATTGGTGTCGGTGTAAACGTAGAGGTCCTCCTGCCCCTCGGCACGGCCCGGAGGCATGCGGATACCCGCTCGTGTCATGTACTGGCGCAGATCATTCGTGTTTGCTACGAACGCGGTTGCAGAGTTGCGAATCGCGTTATCGCTTTCAGGCGTATGCGCGCAGACAGGTGCAGGTGGAGTGACTCCAGTCATGTCGCCGCCCGATAGCGGAGTTGTTCCGGTCACCGTGTAAGCCGTCCCGTTCACCATGATGCGAGGCGCCGTTTGGCTATCGCCCACCACCACCCCCGTGCGCTGGTAGTACTGGTTGTACGCCTGCTCCCACTGGTCGATGAACTTGTTCTTGATCTTGGTGTATTCGGCGTTGCGCTGCACATCCTTGCCGATGGCCACGGCGCCGATGATGAGACCGATAACGGCCAGAACGACGGCCAGCTCTACAAGGGTGAAACCACCCTGCGCCGCTCGGGTGCCAGCGGGACTGTGTGCGCGCCGGGAGGGCAGGACGGAAAGAAGTGATCGCATGATTTCCTCAGGCGTTGAAAGAAGATGTGAGCGCGGAGATTACTAAACGTAACGAAAGTAAACAAATTAAAAAAGGCGTCTGCGCGGGCGCGGGTTGCAAAATTTTTTGTGAGCCTTTGAGAGTCTTTTGAACGTCATTCGCAAGTGAATTTCGGTCGCTCAACAAGCACTATTTATTTATAAAAATCAAAGACTTGCACACCAAATCCCCCGACCAGACCCTCTTCAAAAGAAGGTGCGCAAGCATCTCGCAACAGCCCGTGTTGGGCCATAACCCGTATGTATTAGTGACACAACAGCAACAAAAAGAAACAATTAGAATTTCTGATTGATAGATTTTTGCTATTGAAAAAACCAAGGGTTTTCACGGCCTTTGAAGTGGAGGTTTTCAGAATACGGTGACGGCTTTTCAATGCGACGAGCGCGCGCTCCGCCCACTCCGTGTCCCGCAACAAAGCGGGCTCGGTCTACTGGACTCGGTTAGGACGTACCCGTCCAACGTCTGGGCATGGATGACCACACATTCCCCACCTTCGGAGGGTGGAGCTGCGGATTCATCATTGGGGGCGTTGGCCCCTGCATGGCAAATCAGGCGCGCAAGCGAATTGCGTCGCTGTTCACCTCTGTTTCATGGCTGGGATCGCAGCGGTGGCAGATCCCGTCCGCATGGCGCCAGCGTTGCTCAACGCAACGCCGTCCACTTCTGCTCACTGGCCGCAGAAGCCACCACCTGCTCGATAAAGCGCACGCCGCGCGCGCCGTCTTCCACGCGCGGGTAGTCGGCGTGCAGCGGGTCGGCTGCCGTCCCTGCCTGCCGTGCACGGATGTCGGCCGCCACGCCCAGGTAGACGTTGGCAAAGGCCTCGATGAAGGCCTCGGGGTGGCCCGAGGGAATGCGCCCCGCGCGCAGCGCCGCCGGGCTGAGCCACGGTGAGCCGCGCGTGAGGATGCGGCGCGGGCCGTCCACGGGCGAATGGATGAGCTGGTTGGGGTCTTCCTGCCGCCAGGTGATGGTGCCCAGCGTCCCCGACACCTGCAGGCGCAGATCGTTCTCCAGCCCCGCCGCCACTTGCGATGCCACGATAAAGCCGCGTGCGCCACTGTCGTAGCGCAGCAGCAGCTGGGCGTCGTCGTCCAGCCTGCGCCCGGCACCAAAGGAGGTGAGGTCCGCGCACACCCAGGCTGGGTGCTGGCCGGTGACGGTGGCGGCCAGGTTTTCGGCGTGTGATCCGATGTCGCCCATGGTGCCCACCGCGCCGCTGCGCGCCGGGTCCAGCCGCCAGTCGGCCTGCTTGTTGGCGCCGCCCTCTTCCACTGCGGTGGCCAGCCAGCCCTGGTTGTATTCGACGGTGATCTTGCGCAGCTGGCCGAGCGCGCCGCTCTGCGCCAGGTGCCGCGCCTCGCGCACCATGGGGTAGCCGGTGTAGTTGTAGGTGACGCCGAACACGGTGCCCGCCTTCTCCACGGCGGCCACCAGCTCATCGGCCTGCGCGCTGGTGTGCACCAGTGGCTTGTCGCACACCACATGGAAGCCCGCCTGCACAAAAGCCAGCGCCACCTGGTGATGTACATGGTTGGGGGTGACGATGCTCACCAGGTCGATGCGCTCATGCGCCGGGCGGCGCAGTTCGTCGGCCAGCAGGTCCTGCCAAGTGCCGTGGTTGCGGTCGTCCGCCAGGCCCAGTTCGGCGCCGGATGCGCGCGCCCGCTCGGGCGATGACGAGAGCGCACCGGCCACCAGTTCAAACTGGCCGTCAAG
Organism: Acidovorax sp.; assembly: GCA_039593925.1. GTDB lineage: Bacteria > Pseudomonadota > Gammaproteobacteria > Burkholderiales > Burkholderiaceae_C > Acidovorax. The sequence goes on along the minus strand of JBCNOJ010000048.1, from coordinate 8,299 downwards.
CGCCATCGCCTTGCGGTGCACCGCGCCGATGAAGGCGCCGTGGCCGCCGCCCACCATGGCGTAGCGGAGCTTTCTTTCACTAGACATACCTGAGGCCTTTGCTCGCTGTGTGTTGTTGTTATCGGTTTTGATGGACGAAGAGCGGCTAGGCCTGCTTGTCGCGAGCAAAGACCGCGTCGAACGCACCGGCTGCGGGCTTGAAATCCAGCCGCTTGCAGAACGCTGCACTCTCGGTGGCGCCGTGCACGCGGTCCATACGGCTGTCTTCCCACTCCACCGAGAGCGGGCCCTGGTAGCCGATGTCGTTCAGCGCAACGATGATGGATTCGAAATCAATCATCCCGCGCCCCACGCTGCGAAAGTCCCAGTGGCGCCGCGCATCGCCAAAGCTGGTATGGCCGCCAAACACGCCCACCGTGCCGTCGCCCTTGCCCCACCACACATCTTTCATGTGGGCGTTGTAGATGCGGTCGGCAAACTGGCGGATGAACTTGATGTAGTCCACGCCCTGGTAGGCCAGGTGGCTGGGGTCGAAGTTGAAACCGAAGCGTTTGTGCCCGCCCACCGCTGCAATGGCTCGCTCAGACGAGGCAATGTCGAACGCGATCTCGGTGGGGTGCACTTCGAGTGCAAAGTTGATGTTGTGCTGCTCGAACACATCGAGGATGGGGCCAAAGCGCTTCGCAAAATCAGCAAAGCCTTTGTCCCAATACGCTTGCGTAGTGGGCGGGAAGGCATAGATCGAATGCCACACCGATGAGCCGGTGAAGCCCGTCACCGTCTTCACGCCAAATTGAGCAGCAGCGCGCGCCGTGTCGGCCAGCTCGGCCGCCGCGCGCTGGCGCACGCCTTCTGGCTCGCCATCACCCCACACATGCGGCGGCAGGATGGACTGGTGCCGCTCGTCGATCAAATCGCACACGGCCTGCCCCACCAGGTGGTTGCCGATGGCGAAACACTGCAGGCCGTGCTGGGCCAGCAGTGCGTGTTTGTCCTTGACGTACTGGGGCGATGACAGCGCCTTTTGCACGTTGAAATGGTCGCCCCAGCAGGCCAGCTCCAGGCCGTCGTAGCCCATGCTTTTGGCCAGGGGCGCGAGTTGCGCCAACGGCAGGTCGGCCCACTGGCCGGTGAAGAGGGTGACGGGTCTTGGCATGGTGGCTCCAAGGGGCGTGTGGTTGCGGATGTACAAGCGGCAAGCAGCTATCTTTTCAATAGCTGCTTGCGCTTGATGAATAAGCGCTACAGGCCTATTTGATTCATAACACCATCAGAACGGCGAATCGGGGAAGTAGAAGTCTTTCGCCGTTTCCTTGGTGATCAGCACCGACGGAATGATGGTGTTGGCGGGCAGCCTCTCGCCCTTGATGCGCGCCTCGGCCGTGAGCTTGATCGAGTCGTAGATGAACTTCGGGCTGTACGACACGTTGGCCTGGATGAGCGGGTTGCTACCGTCCATCAGCGTCTTGATCATGCCCTTGGCACCTGCGCCGCCAAACACCAGCTTGATGTCCTTGCGCTTGGCCTGCTCGATGGCCTTGAGCACACCCACGGCCATATCGTCGTCGGCGGCCCACACCGCGTCGATCTGCGGGAAGCGGGTCAGGTAGTCCTGCATCACCTTGAAGGCATCGTCGCGGTTCCAGTTGGCGTATTTGGCGTCCAGCAACTTGATGCCGGGGTGGTTCTTCAGCACCGCGTTGAACGCATCCATGCGCTCGTTGTCCAGCGTGGTCGCAATGCCGCGCATGGCCACCACGTTGCCCTTGCCGCCCAGCGCCTTGGCAATGTACTCGGCCGGAATCTTGCCGAACGCGGTGTTGTCACCCGCCACATACGCGTCCTGCGCGCTGGTGTCGGTCAGGCCCCGGTCCACCACCGTCACGTACACGCCCTTGGCTTTCACTTGCGCCACGGGCTTGGTCAGCGCGGCCGATTCAAACGGGAAGATCACCAGCGCATTGATCTTGTTCACCGTCACCAGGTCTTGCAGCTGGTTGGCCTGCTCGGGCGCGCCGCCTGCGGTCTTCACGATCACCTGCAGACCGGGGTGGGCCTTTTCCAGATCCTTCTTGGCCTGGTTGGCCCAGTACACGATGCCGCCCGTGAAGCCGTGCGTGGCCGAGGGGATGGCCACGCCGACCACCGTCTTGTTGGCCTGCGCCATGGCGGGGGCGGCCAATGCGAGCGCGGCTGCGCCCACGGCCGACAAGGCCAGGCGGCGGGTGAAAGAAGAAAGTTGGCTGTTCATGCGTTGTCTCCTGTTGCTATGGAATATGGCCATGGAAGCTGGCCGGCTGGGGAACACCTCGAAAAACAAATGCACGCAAAGAGTGGCTGGAAAACTCAGCGAAGCGGTCCTGGCTAGGCGCTGTGCCGCAGACAGTGCGAGTAGCACGGCAAGACACGGCAACAACGCCAGGAGAGTTGTTCCAGCCACTCCATCACCGCTTGCCGCGCTGCATGAAGGCCACGGCAATGATCACGAAGCCCTGCACCGCCGCATTCAGGTACACGCTGATGATGCTGGTGAGGTTGAGGATGTTGCTGATGACCGAGAGCAGGATGGCGCCCACCACCGTGCCGGTGATGCTGCCCGCCCCGCCCTTCAAAACCGTGCCGCCCACGATGACGGCAGCAATCGCCTCCAGCTCCCACAGCAGTCCTGTGGTGGGCGATGCAGACCCAAGGCGCGGCACATACAGCAGCGTGGCAATGCCCACGCACACGCCGAGCAGCATGTACGTGAGGATCTTGATCTTGTGCACATCCACCGCCGCGTACTGCGCCACCTGCTCGTTGGAGCCGATGGCCTGCACATAGCGGCCATAGGCAGTGCGGTTCAGGATGACCCCGCCGATGACTGCCACCAGCAGGAAGACCCACACGGGGATCGGCACGCCCAGCAGGTTGGCGTAGTACACCGGGCTGTAGATGTCCGACAGATCGTTCTCCAGCGTGATGGCCCCGCCGTTCGAAAAATACGTGAGGTACGCACGGAAGATGCCCAGCGTGCCCAGCGTGACGATGAAGGGCTCGATGCGGCCCTTGGTGATGAGCAGGCCGTGCACCAGCCCGAACACCGCACCCAGCACCACCGCCAGCAGCATGCCCACCACCACGGCCGCCATGGGCGAGCCCAGCACGGGCGCCATGGCGTTCATGAACAGGATGACCGAGCCCGCAATCAGCGCCGCCATCGACCCCACCGACAGGTCGATACCGCCCGAGATGATCACAAAGCACATGCCCACCGCAATGATGCCGATGAAGGCCGTGCGCGTGAGCACGTTCATCACGTTGTCGTAGGTGGCGAAGTTGCTGTTGAGCAGCGTGCCGGCAATACACAGCAGCACCAGGCCAATGACCGGGCCCAGGCCGTGCAGCTTGCCCCACCAGGCGCTGGCACCTGTGGCGGCCGCAGCGGCATGGCGGCTGCCGCCTGCCTGCGGGGCTGCGGCGTTTTCCGCCGGTGCGTTAACGGGTACCTGTGGCATGGGCTATCAACTCCTCTTCGGTCAAATTAGGTTCTTGCAGCGTGGTCTGCAGCCGCCCGGCGCGCATCACCGCCACGCGGTGGCACAGGCCGATCAGCTCCATCAGTTCAGACGAAATCACCACAACAGCCAGCCCCTGCTCTGCCAGGCGCTGCACCAGGTGATAAATCTCGCGCTTGGCGCCCACGTCCACGCCGCGCGTGGGCTCGTCCAGCACCACCACGCTGGGGCCGGGGTGCAGCACCTTGGCCAGCGCTAGCTTTTGCTGGTTGCCGCCCGACAGCGACGACGCGCGCACCTCCAGCGACCCGGTGCGGATGCCGAACTCCTGCACCGCATTGCGCAGCGCGGCCTGCTCGGCCGCCGGGTCGAGCCAGGGCTTGGCGTAGCGCTCCAGCGCCATCAGCGTCAGGTTGGGCCGCAGGCCAAAGTGCACATGCAGGCCCTTGCCCTTGCGGTCTTCGCTCAGATACGTGAGGCCGTGGCGCGCGGCATCGCGCGGGCTTTTGAGCTGCACGGGTTTGCCAGCAATTTCCACCGTGCCGGCAGAGCGCGGGCGCAGGCCCAGCAGGCCCTCGAACAGCTCGGTGCGGCCAGCGCCCACCAGCCCGGCAAAGCCCAGAATCTCGCCGCGCCGCACTTCAAAGCTCACATCCTCGGCCCAGCCCGGCACCGTGAGGCCGCGCACCTGGATGGCCGGTGCGCCATCCTGTGGCGCGGGCAGCTTGGGCGGGAACAAATCCGCCAGCTCGCGGCCCACCATCAGGTTGGCCATCTGCCGCCGCGTCACGCTGGCCGTGGCCTCGCGTGCCACCAGCAGGCCGTCGCGCATCACCACCACCTCGTCGGTGGTGCGCTCCACCTCGTCGAGCTTGTGAGATATGTAGATGATGGTCACGCCCGCAGCCTTCAGCCCGGCCATCAGCGCAAACAGGCGCTCTGTCTCGCCGGGGGTCAGCGTGGCGGTGGGCTCGTCCATGATGAGCAAGCGCGCATTGCGGGCCAGCGCGCGGGCAATCTCCACCAGCTGCTTTTCAGCCACGATGAGCTTGCGCACCCGCGTGTCCGGGTCCAGCGGCAGGCCCACTTGCGCCAAGGCAGCGCGCGTCTTCTCGCGCATCGCCTTGTCGTCCAGGAAGGGGCCGCGCTTGATCTCGTGGCCCAGAAAGATGTTCTGCGCAATCGTCAGGTCGTCCGCCAGGTTGAACTCCTGGTGGATCAGCACAATGCCCTGCGCCTCGGCAGCGCGCGACCCGCCGCCCGGTGCGCGCACCGCGCCGTCCACCACCACCTCGCCGGTGGTCGGGCTCTCGTACCCAGCCAGAATTTTCATCAGCGTGGACTTGCCCGCGCCGTTCTCGCCCAGCAGGCCGTACACGCGGCCGGGCTGCAGCGCAAAGTCCACCCCGTGCAGCACGCGCACGGGGCCAAACTCTTTGGTCACATTGCGGAGCTCGACGGCTACGCTCATCGCACTGCCCCTGTTCCTACAACTGCTACAACGCCCGCACCCGTCACCGAACCCGCGCGTGACAGGCTTTCCTGCATCGCCAGCACACCCGCACCCACTACACCGGCATCGTCGGCCAGCGGCGCGTATTGAATCTCCAGATGACGCGTAGAAAGCGCCAGCGACCGGTGGTACACGCTCTGTCGCACCGATGCGAGGAACAGCGGCCCCATGTCCGTCACCCGCCCGGCAATGAACACATGCGACGGGTTGAAGAAGTTGACGATGGACGCCAGCATCTGCCCCACCAGACTGCCCGCGCGCTGGATGATGGCGTTGGCCGCCACATCGCCCGTGCGGCTGGCCTGGGCCACGTCTTCAATGGTCAGCGCGCCCGTGCTTTGCAGGCGCTCGGCCAGCAGCGCGCTTTCGCCGCGCTGCGCCGCCTCCATCGCCATGCGCGCCATGGCGGGCGCTGCGGCCATGGCCTCCACGCAGCCCTGGTTGCCACAGTGACAGCGCGGGCCGTGCTGGTCCACACAGATGTGGCCCACATCGCCCGCCGATCCATTGGCGCCCCGGTACACCTGCCCGTGGCACACGATGCCGCAGCCAATGCCCGTGCCCACCTTGATGACCAAAAAGTTGGGCAGATTGCGCTGCAGCCGGTACATCTCGCCCAGCGCCATCAGGTTCACGTCGTTGTCCACAAACACCGGCGCGGCAAACGCCTCGCGCAGGTAGTCGCGGATGGAAAAGCCGTCCCAGTCCGGCATCAGCGGCGGGTTGACGAGCTGCCCGCTTTCAAAATCCACCGGCCCCGGCACGCCCATGCCAATGGCAATTACCTGACTGGACGCCAGCCCGCAGCGCGCCAGCAATTCGCGCATCAGCCCCCGCACCCGCGCCAGGATCACGCCCGGTCCCTGGCGCACATCAATCGGCTCGCGGTGCCGCGCCAGCACCGTCATGTCGGGGCGCATCACTGCGACCTGCATGCTGGTCGCACCCAGGTCGGCGCCAATCACCACGCCCAGGGTTTCGCTCAAACGCAGGGTTTCGGCCCGCCGGCCGCCAGAGGATTCCTGCAGGCCCACCTCGTCGAGCAGGCCTTCATCGAGCAGCGCCGCGACCATGGCGTTGGCCTTGCTCTTGGAATAGGCCAGGCGCTGCGCCAGCGCATTGCGCGACGCGCCGGCAGACCAGAAGATGGTCTGCAAGACGCTCAGGTCTTCGGTGCCGCAGTGACTCCAGCGAGTGGATGGCAAGGCTTGTCTCCTGTCATGTTTTTGTGCAGCACCTCATGGGGGTGGGTGCTTGACAGGGATGCTATGCGGTCTACTTTGGCCGGGCAAGACTGAACTTTGACCAAAATTTAGCCAAACATCTCGCCACAAGTGAACCTTGTTAACGAGTTCAGCGCTTCAAACCAAAAGAGACTATTTCAATAGGCCATCAACATTTGCGAGGACTGTCGCCGTCAGAGGCGGAGATTTAAGCAAATCTCGTGAAATATCTGGATCTGGGATGGCCATTTTAATCAAGCCATCTAATTTTGTGAACCACTCACCATCGTTAGAAGCAAAAAGATTATACAAGGCCTCATTTTTATTTTTACACCCAAATTCCTTGAATTTCGCTGCGCAAAATTTGGACGCAGCCGTCATGATATGCCATCTTAGCTTTGAATACCTACCGTCAAACCTCTTATTCGATGTCAACATGCGCAAACGATAGTGACAAAAACACGCCGTATAATAATCCTCTTCTCGCGCACCTTGCGAAAATACCTCATTCAATAGTTCGCCAGTGAGTCGATTAGGATAGCGACTGGAGAGATCGGGTCGCATCATGACAACGGAGGCATAGCAACGCGCTGTTTCACGAACATCAAAAATTCTCACTGGAGCAATGTTTTCGGGAGCATACTGCCCTTTTCGACGTTCAAAATATATTCGAGTCGCTTCACCTACCCCTCGGGCATTGAAGTACTGTTCAAGATCACGCAACACTCTCAATGTTGAGATGAACTGAGCATCCTCCACCTTGGATTGTCTATTTGTGGCCCGAACAATATCATCAATAATGGCGGGCTCATCCGCCTCGATGAGTTTAATCATTAAACTTACCGAAGGATCCACTTGGGCGTCCAACGCGATTAAGACATTCGAAGTTTGACACCCATTAACAATCTGAAAATCGCGAATAAAAATCTCTTGCCCTGCTGGTCTAACACTTGATGCAACGATCGTGACACCATTATTCATAAGGCCAAACCGGGCTTTCTTATCACCATCACTGAGTGTCTCAGCTATCTCTGAATTGACGTCAGTATCAACCCCCAAAAAATCTCGCACGTTCTCCTCAAAGAGCTTTTTGCGAGCATTCCCGCTTTGATCTTTCAAAATAGAATCGATAAAACTCCTCGCAGAGACAGTGGCGACATACGCGTTATTGATATTGGGCGCCGCCGGAAACGGCGCATATCCAATAGTTGGAAGGCGAGCTTCCATTGGACCATCAGCCATATTCCAAAGCTGATGTATAACCTCCCGATGTGCCTTAAAAAATCTCGTCTCATTTGAATACCCAGCTCTCTTTAGCGCTGCCTCCCCAACTTGGAAAGCGGCATTAATTTCAACCGCATCCGTATCCGGCGCCGCAGTAAAAAAGTAGGCATCAATATTCGGCAAACCACCTCTTATTCGACCAATATTATCAAACAACTTTTTAAACATCTCCTTGAAATCAACCAAAAACTGACTATGTGGCTGAGCAGGCGCATCCGAAAGAAAATCGATAATTGCAGCCACAAAGGAATCTATTTCCTGCTTTGACCAATTAACAGATCTTTTAGCCTGCGTCAGCACAATAGTAGCCTGATATTCCCGACGACTATTCTGAAATATCTCCTCCAATTCTTCCACCGAGAATACAGCTCGATCGTCAAGAAATAGCATTGCACCATCAATTCCCGGATCAGCCCCCTCATACACCAAGTCACTCACTTCGACGCTGTCAACTGAATACTTCGAGAAGGCACAATAATTCACAAACGCTTCAAAGTTCTTAGCCTCTTCAAATGGTGCCCCAAAATCTCTGCAAAATGCCTCAAAATATGATTTAGTGACGAGATGCATAAATACCTCTCCAAGACATTTAATTAATTGATGAGCTTTGTGCGAACCTAGCATAAACGAAGAACCAACCAATCCGCACATCGCTGAACCCCGCCTCTCGCAAAACAGCCTCATCCTCCTCCGGCTTCAGCACCGCCAATTCCTCAGCCACATGGGCCCGCGCGTTGGCCGCATGTCTGGCGGCACCCCGAATGCCACCTGAAACGTCGAAC
>JBCNOJ010000479.1:0-3489 GCA_039593925.1 Acidovorax sp. | reverse complement strand
CTGCGCGCACGAACCCACGGTGGCCCAGGTATCGACCATGGTGCCTTCGCCCACATAGGCACCGATGTTCACGTAGGACGGCATCAGGATCGCGCCCTTGGCGATGAAGCTGCCGCGGCGGGCCACGGCGGGTGGCACCACGCGCACGCCGGTGGCCTTCATTTCGTCTTCCGACAGGTGGGCGAACTTGGTTTGCACCTTGTCGTAGAAGCCCAGGTCGCCGGCCTTGACGACTTCGTTGTCTTTCAGGCGGAAGGAGAGCAGTACGGCCTTCTTGATCCACTGGTGCACGGTCCATTGGCCCACGCCTTCACGGGTGGCTACGCGCAGCTTGCCGTTGTTCAGCTCGGCGATCACATGCTCCACGGCGTCCTGGATTTCCTTGGGGGCGGCTGCCGGCGAAAGGCTGGCGCGGTTTTCCCAGGCGTTGTCGATGATGGTTTGGAGTTGTTGGGTCATGTTGCTTGCAGATGGTCTGTCTTACGGACGGGCCGTACGGGATTGAATGAATTGCACGATGCGCAGTGCGGCCTCCACGCACTCTTCGGCTTCGGCCACGAGGGCCATGCGCACGCGCTGGGCGCCGGGGTTGCTGCCCTGGGCCTCGCGGGCCAGGTAGCTGCCTGGGAGCACCGTGACATTGTATTGAGCCAGAAGGGCTCGCGCGAACTCGGCATCGGTCATGCCCAGTGCGTCGGGCACCTTGGCCCACAGGTAGAAACCGGCATCCGGCAGTGCCACCTCCATCACGCCCGCCAACAGCGGCGTGACTTGCGCAAATTTCTTGCGGTACAGCGTGCGGTTTTCCACCACGTGCTTTTCGTCGCTCCAAGCGGCAATGCTGGCGGACTGCACGATGGGGCTCATGGCGCTGCCGTGGTACGTGCGGTAGAGCAAAAAGGCCTTGATCAGTGCTGCGTCGCTTGCCACAAAGCCGCTGCGCATGCCAGGCACGTTGCTGCGCTTGGACAGACTGGTGAAGGAGATCAGGTTCCGGTAGTCGCTGCGGCCCAGTTTGTGTGCTGCCTGGAGGCCCCCCAGCGGCGGCTCGTCGCGGAAATAGATTTCGCTGTAGCACTCGTCGGAGGCAATCACGAACCCGTAGCGGTCACTCAGCTCAAACAGTTTTTTCCACTCATTCAAGGGCATGACGGCGCCGGTGGGGTTACCGGGCGAACAGACAAACAGCAACTGCGTGCGCTGCCATACGTCTTCGGGCACCGCGTCCCAATTCACCGCGAAATTGCGGGTCGGGTCGCTGGCGGCGTAGTAGGGCTGTGCACCCGCCAGCAGGGCAGCGCCTTCATAGATTTGATAGAACGGGTTGGGGCAGACGACCAGAGGCTGGCCTTGCGATGGGTCAATCACCGTCTGAGCGAATGCAAACAGCGCCTCACGTGAGCCATTGACCGGCAGCACTTGTGTCCCCGGGTCCAGCGCCAGGTCGTAGCGCTGTTTGATCCACCGGGTGAACGACTCCCGCAGGCGCGGTTCGCCCGCTGTGGCCGGGTAGGCGGCCAGGCCGCCGAGGTTGTTGGTGAGTGCGTCTTTGATGAACTGGGGTGTGGGGTGGCGTGGCTCACCCATGCCCAAGCTGATGGGGCTGTACGCCGCAGGTGGCGTCACCCCGGCAAAAAGTTGTCGCAGCCGTTCGAACGGGTACGGCTGCAGTTGGGAAAGCAGGGGGTTCATGGGGCAGCATTATGGGCGAGGCGCCAACGCTGCAGCCGCCGTGCCGGGCGAAGCCCGCGGCCGCACTACGGGCTGACCGCACTATCGCTAACCCTTGGGCTGGAATTTTTGTCAGTCGGACGTAAGAGCATATCCCTAGCGTCGCCAGCGGCTCGCAAGAACGACAAGGGAGACGACATGGCTGGATTCATTGGGCTTCGACCCGGCCTTTGGTGGATGCGCCGTTGGCGCCTGCCTGGCAAATTGCTCACGCTGGGCCTTACCGCTGCGCTGGCCCTGACCCTGGCAATCGTGGCACTGCCCTGGTGGGCCGTAGCCCTCGGGGCCGCGCTGGCGCTTTATGCGTTGATTGCGCTGTACGTCAGCCTGGCAGCGGATCTGGCAGGCTTGGCGAGCACGATGGAGCTGACGACCAACGGAGACCTGCGCGCCCATGCGGGCCGTTACGGGTCAGACGAAGTGGGTGCGCTGGCGCAATCGCTGGACCGCATGGTGTTGACGCTCTCGTCGATGGTGGCAGACATCCGCAGCAACGCGGCCCTGGTGGCCCATGCTGGGCAGAGCCTGGCGGAGGGCAATCGGTCTCTGGCCGACCGCACCGAACAACAGGCTGCCAACCTGGAACAGACGGCCGCCAGCGTGGAGCAACTGTCTTCGGCCGTACAAAACAACGCCCAGACGGCCCAGAGCGCCGATGCGCGTGCTGCCGCGGTGCGGCAGGCGGCCGACGCGGGCTCTGAGGCGATGGCGCGCGCCGTGCAGTCGGTCGAAGCCATCCAGCAGGGCGCACGGCGCATGACGGAAATCATTGGCGTTATCGACAGCATCGCGTTCCAGACCAACATCCTGGCCTTGAACGCGGCGGTGGAGGCGGCCCGCGCCGGCGAGCAAGGCCGGGGCTTTGCCGTGGTGGCGGCCGAGGTGCGCACCCTGGCCAAACGCTCGGGCGATGCTGCGCGGGAGATCCGCGAGCTGATCGGCGCGTCCGTCAGTCAGGTGGAGGCCAGTGCAGGGCTGATTCGTTCGGCGGGCGAGGGCATAGCCAGCATGGCAGGCGGTATCCGCAGTGTGGCTGCGAGCATGAGCGAAATTTCCGGCTCCAGCACCCAGCAGAGCACTGGCCTGCGCGAAGTCAGCGCCGCCGTCCAGCAGCTCGATCAGATCACCCAGCACAATGCGCAGATGGTGGGACATGCCGTGCAGCAGGCAGAAGCACTGGAAAGCCGTGCCTCCACGCTGTCGCGCGCCGTGGCGGCATTTCGCCTGCAGCAGGGCACTGCCGAAGAGGCGGTTGCGCTGGTGAGCAAAGCCATGGCCTTGCACAAGACCACCTCGCGCGACCAGTTTCTGCGCAGCATCACTGACAAAAACCAGCCGTTCCACGACCGCGACATGTATGTGTTTGTGCTGGACATCAACGGCACCTACCTGGCCTTTGGCGGCAACCCGGCCAAGGTGGGCACGCGGGTACAAGACATTCCAGGCATCGCGGGCGACCAACTGGTGCGCGACATCGTGGCCCAGGCAGACCGAGCGCCCGGATGGGTGGAGTACGACATCACCAACCCCGCAACGGGATCGGTGCAGACCAAGATGTCTTACGTGAGCCGCGCGGGCGATGGGTATGTGGGCTGCGGTGTGTACAAGGCGCTGGCGGCGCGTTAGTCACCGCCTGCCATCGCCATCGTCTTGAGATGTCTGAGACGTTACCCAGCACTCGGGCCCGGCTTGGGCGCCTGCGCCCTGCGCTGGCGGGCGCGTTCCATGGCTGCCGCAATGGCGGCCTGGCGCGCTAGT
>JBCNOJ010000478.1:0-3489 GCA_039593925.1 Acidovorax sp. | reverse complement strand
TAGGGCAAGTCGGCATTCGCCTTGAAGCCGCGCAGCGCGGCGAGCGTGCTGTCTTCCTGTTGCGGCCACCAGGTCCTTGATGGCGTTGCCGTATTCGATGACGCTGTGCTCCATCTGCTGGCGCGCGCGCGGGTCTGAAAGGCCGGTGTCGAACGCTTCCTGCAGGTAGATGTTGAGCGGAACCATGCGCCGCTCGATGTAGAGGTGCTTGATGATGACCTCGGTCTGGCCGTCACCATCGCGGTCGCTGATTTCGAGCTGGCTGGGAGCGAACTTCTCGATCTCGGCGATCAGCGCATCGTCAAAGCGGTCGCGCGGAAAGGCGACCTCGCTGTACTCCAGCGTGTCGGCCATGCGGCCCACGCGGTCGTGCTGCTTGACGAGCATGTACTTGGCCTTGATCTGCTCGCGCGTGGTTTCCTTCTGGTGCGGAAAGTAGTCTTTGATGAGCTTGAACACGAAAGGAAAGCTCGGCAGATCGAACACCAGCATCACCATGCCCTTGATGCCGGGCGCGATGCGGAACTTGTCGCTGGAGTGCTTCAAGTGCGAGAGGAAGTCGCGGTAGAACAGGGTCTTGCCCTGCTTGGCCAGGCCCAGGGCGTTGTAGATTTCGGCGCGGGGCTTGCGCGGCATGAGGCTGCGCAAGAACTGCACATAGGCACTGGGCACCTCCATGTCCACCATGAAGTAGGCACGCGCAAAGCTGAACAGCGCCAGCAGGTCGTCCTCGCCGAACAAGGCCGCATCGATGGCAAGCCCGCCATCATCGGTGTGCAGGATGGGCAGTGCAAACGGCAGTTCGCTGAAGCCGTTGATGATCTTGCCCACCACATACGCGCCCTTGTTGCGGTAGAAAAGGCTGGAGAGCACCTGGATCTGGAAGTTGGCCCGCAGCGTCATGTGCGCGATGCGCGGCGTGATGGCCGCCACCACGCGCTGTGTATCGCGTGGCAGATCCGCGAAATCGCGCTGCAGCCCGAAGTTCTCGATGGCGGTCTGCAGCGCACTCTGCAGGCTGCCTTGCGCGGGGTAGTACGCGCGGTAGGTGGGCAATGCGGCGGGCCCGTCGTTCTCGATGTATTCGGTACTGACGGCGGGCCGCACGAAGATGAAGTCGTTGTGAAAGTGCGTGCGGTGCAGGATCTTGGTGGTGACCGAATTGAAGAAGGTCTCGGCCAGCTCGGGCTGGTGGTGGTTGACCAGGAGACCGATGTAATGCAACTTGACCTGGTGCCACACGTCCATGGGTTGCGCGCCCGCACCAAACTCTTTTTCCAACCGGCGCACGCACTCTTTCACGCGCAGGTCGTAGAACTCGATGCGCTCACGCTGCGCCCGTTGCTGGCCGTGCCAGTCGGCCGTTTCGAAGCGGTGCTTGGCCCGCGCGGACTCGGTGCGGAACAACCGGTAATGCCGGTTGAAGCCATCCATCATGGCCTTGGCGATGCCATAGGCCTCGGGCGCATCAAGCCTTTGCGGGAACATGGTGGGACTGTGCCGGTGAGGGTGTGGGCGCTGCAGTGGCGTAGATGCGTAGATGCGTAGATGCGTGGAGCGCAGTCGCAGCGCCTGCTATTGCCGCTTGGTGGCGGCCACACCGGCGATGGCTGCCTTGTAGAGCGACTCCAGGCCTTCGGTGCTGTCAACGGACATGTGCAGGTTGTTGATGAGCCCGTCCTTGAGCCCGTAGCACCAGCCGTGCAGCGTGACCTTCTGGCCCCGGCCCCACGCATCCAGCATCACCGTGGTCTGCGCGATGTTGACAACCTGCTCGATGGCGTTGAGCTCGCACAGCACATCGTGGCGCCACTCCGGCGCCACCGACGCGATCAGATCGCGGTGGCGGTCACGCACGTCCTGCACATGCCGGATCCAGTTGTCTGCCAGGCCTACGCGAATGCCTTCCAGCGCAGCGAGCACACCGCCACAGCCGTAGTGCCCCACCACCATCAGGTGCTCGACGCGCAATTGGTCCACCGCGTACTGAATGGTGGAAAGGCAGTTCAGATCGGTGGGCACCACCACGTTGGCCACGTTGCGATGGACGAACACCTCGCCCGGCTCCAGACCGGTGATCTGGTTGGCAGGCACACGGCTGTCGGAGCAGCCAATCCACATGTACTTGGGCTTTTGCTGCGCGAGCAGGCTGGTGAAAAAACCGGGCCGCTCGCGCTCCATCTGGGCCGCCCAGGCGCGGTTGTGGACAAACAGGTCTTCGATCGAGGCAGGCATGGTGTTTGATTAGGTCAGGTTGAAAAATAGGCGGCGATCAGCAGGTCTCGGCAAACAGTTCGCGTCCGATCAGCATGCGGCGGATCTCGCTGGTGCCGGCACCGATCTCGTACAGCTTGGCGTCGCGCCACAGGCGGCCCAGCGGGTACTCGTTGATGTAGCCGTTGCCGCCGAAGATCTGCACGCCTTCGCCGGCCATCCATGTGGCTTTTTCAGCGGTCCACAGGATCACGGAAGCGCAGTCCTTGCGCACCTGGCGCACGTGGTCGGTGCCCAGCATGTCGAGGTTCTTGGCGACAGTGTAGGCAAACGAGCGCCCTGCCTGCAGCACGGTGTACATGTCGGCCACCTTGCCTTGGATGAGCTGGAACTCGCCAATGCTCTGGCCAAACTGCTTGCGGTCGTGGATGTAAGGGATGACGTTGTCCATAACGGACTGCATGATGCCCAGCGGGCCACCGGTGAGCACCGCCCGTTCGTAGTCAAGGCCGCTCATCAGCACCTTGGCACCGCTGTTGACGGCACCCAGCACGTTCTCAGCGGGCACTTCAACGTTCTCGAACACCAGCTCGCCCGTGTGGCTGCCCCGCATTCCCAGCTTGTCGAGCTTCTGCGCAATCGAGAAACCCTTCATGCCCTTCTCGATCAGGAATGCCGTGACGCCACGCGCACCCAGCTCTGGCTCGGTCTTGGCGTAGACAACGAGCGTGTCGGCATCCGGGCCGTTGGTGATCCACATCTTGTTGCCGTTGAGGACGTAATAGCCGCCCTTGTCCTCGGCCTTGAGCTTCATGCTGATCACGTCGGAGCCAGCACCTGGTTCACTCATGGCCAATGCGCCCACGTGCTCGCCGCTAATGAGCTTGGGCAGGTACTTGGCCTTTTGTGCCTCGTTGCCGTTGCGGTTGATCTGGTTCACGCACAGGTTGCTGTGAGCGCCGTACGATAGGCCCACCGAAGCGCTCGCACGCGAGATCTCTTCCATGGCGACCATGTGGGCCAGGTACCCCATGGCGGCGCCACCGTACTGTTCGGGCACCGTGATACCCAGCACGCCCAGGTCGCCCATCTTGCGCCAGAGGTCCATGGGGAACTGGTCGTTGCGATCGATCTCCGCAGCGCGGGGGGCGATCTCGGCCTGGGCGAAGTCGCGCACGGCGTCACGCAGCGCGTCGATGTCTTCGCCCAGCTGGAAATTCAGGCCAGGAAGGTTGGCGGGGATGCTCATGGATGTCTCCTCTAAAGGGGTGGGCA
>JBCNOJ010000477.1:0-3513 GCA_039593925.1 Acidovorax sp. | reverse complement strand
GCCGGCCGCAACGTCAGCTCGACCCGCTGGCCGCTGTGCAATCCGACGCCCACGGCGCGGGTCAGAGTCTTGAGGGTGCGTTGCTGGAGCATGGCGCATTTTAGTTTCTGGCGCGCTCGCCCCACGCCCAGCGGGGGCACCGCCACCTTGTGGCTTGCCGCGCAGCCCCATACCCAACCACTTTTCCGAGCCCTACGCACAGACCTGCGGCGGCAACCGTCACTGTTGGCCGAACCGGCGGTCGCCCTGTGAGGGCAGAAAAAAGAAAGCCCCGGCCTTGCGGTCGGGGCTTCTCTGTGATCGGGTTGAGGATGCCTGATTGCTATACAAACAATAGCGCTTAGCGCTTGGCAATCAACGGTTTAAGACCAAAAGAACCTGAATCCATTGATATGCATACGCTGCCAGCTTCTGAATTGATAGCAATCCAGAGCCGACAGCCCCATTGCCTTCTGAATCAATCCGCCTGCTTGCGCAGGAAAGCCGGGATCTCCAGGTCATCCATGCCGCCCGAAGACAGCGCATCCACCCGGGCCGCAGCCTGCGTGCGGTTGGTGCGCCAGACGCTGGGCACCGACATGCTGCCGTAGTCGGCCTGCGCGCCACCGGCATGGCCGCCCTGCACGCCCACTGCCGCGCCCAGGGTGCCCGCACCCATCACCGGCACTTGGTAAGCCATGTTGTCCGTGCCCGTGCGCAGGCCGCCCTGCACCACCGAAATCGGTTGGCGGCGCGCGTTGGGGCGCGACAGGCCGGTGGCCACCACGGTCACGCGGATCTCATCGCCCAGGCTGTCGTCGTAGGCGGCGCCGTAGATGACGTGTGCATCGGGCGAGGCGTAGGCGTTGATGGTGCTCATGGCCAGGCGCGACTCGGACAGCTTCAGGCTGCCCTTGGCGGCCGTCACCAGCACCAGCACACCCTTGGCGCCCGACAGGTCGATGCCCTCGAGCAGCGGGCAGGCCACGGCCTGCTCGGCCGCGATGCGGGCGCGGTCGGGGCCGCTGGCAGTGGCCGTGCCCATCATGGCCTTGCCGGGCTCGCCCATCACGGTGCGTACGTCTTCGAAGTCGACGTTCACGTGGCCGTATTCGTTGATGATTTCGGCAATGCCGCCCACGGCGTTCTTGAGCACGTCGTTGGCGTGCGCAAAGGCCTCGTCCTGGGTGATGTCGTCGCCCAGCACTTCCAGCAGCTTTTCGTTGAGCACCACGATCAGCGAATCGACATTGGCTTCCAGCTCTGCCAGGCCGTTGTCGGCGTTGGTCATGCGGCGGCCGCCTTCCCAATCGAAGGGCTTGGTGACCACGCCCACGGTGAGGATGCCCATTTCCTTGGCCACGCGGGCAATCACGGGTGCAGCACCCGTGCCCGTGCCGCCACCCATGCCGGCTGTGATAAACAGCATGTGCGCGCCATCGATGGCTAGGCGGATGTCGTCGACTGCAGCTTCGGCGGCCTCGCGGCCCTTGTCGGGCTTGCTGCCGGCGCCCAGGCCGCTGCCACCCAGCTGGATGTGGCGGTGGGCGGAGCTGCGGGTCAGTGCCTGCGCGTCGGTGTTGGCGCAGACAAACTCCACACCCTGCACGCTGCGGGCAATCATGTGCTCGACGGCATTGCTGCCGCCGCCGCCCACACCGATCACCTTGATCTGGGTGCCCTGGTTGAATTCTTCGGCTTCGATCATTTCGATGGTCATGTTGGAGCTCCTGGTTCTAAATTCGTATGCAATTGCCAAATGGGAAAAATCGGGAATTCAATCGTTCGACAGCGCGGCGGGCCTGTGCATCGCCATCGCTCTCGGGGTGTTTGGGGCGGACTTCCGCGGGCAAGCCAGAGTGGATGTGCCATGGTCAGAAATTCCCCACGATGAAGTCCTTGAAGCGGCCGAATGCGGTCTTCATGGAGCCGCTTTTTTGCGCCACCTTGAAGCCCCGCAGGCGCGCCAGCCGCGCCTCTTCGAGCAAACCCATAACAGTAGCAGCACGCGGCTGGGCCACCATGTCAGACAAAGCGCTGGAATACTTCGGAATGCCGCGCCGAACGGGCTTCAAGAAGATGTCTTCGCCCAGTTCGATCATTCCGGGCATGACCGAGCTGCCACCGGTGAGCACGATGCCCGACGACAGCACTTCTTCGTAGCCCGACTCGCGCACCACCTGCTGCACGAGTGAAAAGATTTCTTCCACACGCGGCTCGATCACCCCAGCCAGCGCCTGCTTGCTCAGCATGCGCGGGCTGCGGTCGCCCAGGCCGGGCACTTCCACCTGCGCCTCAGGGTCGGCCAGCAGCTGCTTGGCGTAGCCGCTTTCCACCTTAATGTCTTCGGCGTCCTTGGTGGGCGTGCGCAGCGCCATCGCAATGTCGCTGGTGATGAGGTCGCCCGCAATCGGGATCACGGCCGTGTGGCGGATCGCACCGCCGGTGAAGATGGCCACGTCGGTCGTGCCTGCGCCGATGTCAACCACCACCACGCCCAGTTCGCGCTCGTCGTCGGTCAGCACGGCCTGGCTGCTGGCCAGCGGGTTCAGCATGAGCTGCTCCACTTCCAGGCCGCAGCGGCGCACGCACTTGATGATGTTCTCGGCCGCGCTCTGCGCACCGGTCACGATGTGGATCTTGGCCTCCAGGCGGATGCCGCTCATGCCGATGGGTTCCTTCACGTCCTGCCCGTCGATCACGAACTCCTGAGGTTCCACCAGCAAAAGGCGCTGGTCACTGCTGATGTTGATGGCCTTGGCCGTCTCCACCACGCGCGCGACGTCGGCCGAGGTGACCTCCTTGTCTTTCACGGCCACCATGCCGCTCGAATTGAGCCCGCGGATATGGCTGCCGGTGATACCGGTATACACGCGCTGGATCTTGCAGTCGGCCATCAGCTCGGCCTCTTTCAAAGCCTGCTGGATGCTCTGCACGGTGGCGTCGATGTTGACCACCACGCCGCGCTTGAGGCCGTTGCTTGGGGCCACTCCCAGGCCGGCCAGTTTCAATTCGCCGCCGGGCAGCACCTCGGCCACCACGGCCATCACCTTGGCCGTGCCGATATCGAGCCCCACCACCACGTCTTTGTACTCTCTTGCCATATCAGCCTCGCCCTTTTTCTGTTCTGTCCTGCAGGCCATCCCGCCGTTGCTTCCACAGCGTGACCACCTGTTGCGCGCGTTGTGTCTTCCCGTTGCCGTACTGCACTGCATTACCTCCTGCGCACCCCACCGGTGGCCCCGGCCGCCGCACCGGCCGCATCGGGAATCACCGTGGTCACGCCGCGCAGCCGCAGCGCATAGCCCCCTGCGTGCCGCAGATCGGCCGATTCCAGCGCATCCACGCGCCGCCCATACTGCGCCGCCACCTGGGTCAGGGTGCGCGCAAAGCGCTGCGTGCGCTGCACCACGTCTTCGGGGGTGCCACCACCCAGTTCCACGACAGCGTCGCTGTCCAGCCGCGCGCGCCAGCCGCCTCGGCCGGTCAGCTCCAGCTCTTCCACTTCCAGCCCCAGGGGCCGGAACACGTGCC
>JBCNOJ010000476.1:0-3527 GCA_039593925.1 Acidovorax sp. | reverse complement strand
TGGATGGAGGCGCTGTACAAGGCGCTGGTGCTGCTGGTGATTGCCTGCCCGTGTGCGCTGGTGATTGCCACGCCGGTCACCGTGGTCAGCGGCCTGGCAGCCGCCGCGCGGCGCGGCATCCTCATCAAGGGTGGCGTGTACCTGGAGCAGGCCTACCAGCTCAAGGCGGTTGCGCTGGACAAGACCGGCACGATCACGGAGGGTAAGCCGCGCCTGGTAGCCCACGAAGTGCTTGGCATCCACCAACCCAAAGCCGATGTGCTGGGCTGGGCCGCCGCGCTCGCCGCGCAGTCGGACCACCCTGTCTCCAAAGCCATCGCACAAGGACTGGCGCAAGCCGAAGGTGTGCCGCAATCCGTGGGCGCCGTGCAAGGCTTTACCGCGCTGGCAGGCCGGGGCGTGCAGGCGCAGGTGGAGGGGCAGACGCTGCTGTTGGGCAACCACCGCCTGATCGAAGAGCGCGGGCTGTGCAGCCCCGCCATCGAGGCCATATTGGCCACGCACGAAGCACAGGGCCGCACGGTGACGCTGCTGGCGAACGAGCGCGAGGTGCTGGCCTTGTTTGCCGTGGCCGACACCATCAAGGAGAGCTCGCGCGAAGCGATTGCGCAGTTGCATGCGCTGGGTGTGAAGTCGGTGATGCTGACGGGCGACAACCAGTCCACCGCCAACACGATTGCCCAGCAGGCGGGCATCGACGAGGCGCGCGGCAACCTGCTGCCCGAAGACAAGCTGGCCGCCATCGAGGGCCTGCAGGCTGAGCACGGCCCCACCGCCATGACGGGTGACGGCATCAACGATGCCCCGGCGTTGGCCCGCGCCGACATCGGCATCGCCATGGGAGCGGCAGGCACTGATACCGCAATGGAAGCGGCCGACGTGGTCATCATGAACGACGACCTGCGGCGCATCCCTGAGACCCTGCGGCTGTCGCGGCGCACGCGCAGCATCCTGGTGCAGAACATCGCTTTGGCGCTGGGCATCAAGGCCGTGTTTCTGGTGTTGGCGGTGGTGGGCGATGCGTCGATGTGGATGGCCGTGTTTGCCGACATGGGTGCCAGCCTGATCGTGGTGTTCAACGGGCTGCGATTGCTGCGGCGGTGAACGAGGGCAATTTCAAGCGTTTTTGGCCGTCAGCACTTATCCATCCAGCGCTGGCAGCTATCTTTTTTGACATTCCTCCGCTGAGAGCCCTGACAACCTGCGCGGCTGCTGCGGCGCAAAGGCAGCGACCACCCGTCACAAATCCCCACAACCTGTGGACTTGAAGCACGGTTGCCTAGACTCACCTGCGCCCCATCGTTTCACCATCCTCGCTTCACCGCCATGACCCTGGACCAGCAACAATCCATCCTCACCATCGCCCTGCTGGCGGCCTTTGCCGACGGCCACAAGGACGATACGGAGCGCGAAGAAATCCGCCGCATCGCCCAGTCGCTGGCCAGCGACGCAGGCATGGCCGACCTGCCGCGCATCTACCAGGACGTGCTGCTCAAGCGTACCAACGTGCAGGCCGCCGCTGCTGCGTTGACCGACGCCGACCACCGCCAGCTGGCCTACGAGATGGCGGTGTGCGTGTGCGATGTGGATGGCCGCCAGAGCCCGGCCGAGGCGCAGTTTCTGGCCACACTGAAGTCCGCCCTGCAGCTGGGCGCGCAGCAGACCGCTGCCTTCGAGCGCGAAGCCGATGCCCTGGCCGACGTGGCCGAAAAGGCGCCACCGTCCGCCGTGCCCTGGGGCGTGGCGGGCGCAGCCACCGGGGCTGCGGCTTACGCGGCCATGGCAGCAGCGGCAAGCGCTGCGGGCGGTGCCCCGGCGCCGGTGCCTGCACCGGTCGCAACGCAGCTGCCTGCAGGCGCTGGCGATGCCGAACTGGACAAATCCATCCTGAACTACGCGCTGCTCAACGGCGCACTCGAACTGCTGCCGCAGTCCTGGGCGTCGATGGCCATCATCCCCATGCAAGTGAAGATGGTCTACGGCATTGGCAAGGCGCATGGCGTGGAGCTGGACCAAGGCCACATCAAGGAATTCATCGCGGCCGTGGGCGTGGGGCTGACCTCGCAATACCTGGAGCAGTTCGGCCGCAAGCTGCTGGGCGGCCTGCTGGGCAAGGCAGCGGGCAAGACCATCGGCCGCATGGGCGGCGCGGCCACAGGCATGGCGTTCTCGTTTGCCACCACCTATGCGCTCGGCCAGGTGGCCAAGCGCTACTACGCGGGCGGCCGGGTGATGAGCACCGCCATGCTGCGCGACACCTTCCAAAACCTGCTGGGCCCGGCCAAGCAGATGCAGTCGCAATACCTGCCGCAGATCCAGCAGAAGGCGGCCACGCTGGATGCAGGCAAGATCATGGCGATGGTGCGCGGTGGGTAATACACAGAGTCTTCAAAAAAGATAGCTGCTAGCGCTTGACAGATCAGCGCTAGAGGCCAATTTGACTTGAATTTTTTTACAGGGGCGCCCCCACAGCTAAAGGGCATGCCACTGCGGCGGGTGCCTCGCCACCACCCAAACTGAGCGGTGGTGCGCGCGAGCAACACCGCCGCACCCGCCTCGGCGCTGTGCTCAAACACTCTGGCCTGGTGCTGTGGTGCGCATGACAGAATCGGGCATGCGCGCCACCACGGACCCTGCAGAATCCCTCATTCCGGCCATGTCGCTGGACTCCCCCTCCGACAACGCCATGACGGCGCTCTACCGCGTGGCACTGGGGCCCGTCAACACCGAGCGCTACCTGCCCATCTTTGAGCGCTTTGACGCCACCGGCCGCACCACCACCAGCTGGAACTGGGCGGCCTGCCTGCTCACTTTGAACTGGATGGTGTTTCGCCAGTTGTGGAGCGCCGCGCTGGTCTACGTGGCCGCGGCCGAGGGGCTGGCCCTGCTGGTGTTTGGCCTGGGCCGCTCGTTTCTGCAATGGCCGCAGGGCGTGGAATGGGGCGTGCTGGGCGCGTTTGCGCTGCTGGCCTTTGCCGTGCCCGGGCTGTACGGCGACGCCCTGCTGCACGCAGACATTCGCAAACGCATCGCCCGCGCGCTGGCGGCCTCACGCACGGTGCCCGAGGCCTGCGCACTGCTGAGCCAGCAGGCCAGCTCGCGCAAGCGGCTGAACACACTGGTGTTGGCCAATGTGGTGATCGGCGCGGCTGCTGCGCTGGCCTACCTGGCACTGCCCCGGGGCGGCTTTACCCCTCCCACCTGGGAGCGCGCCGTGACGGTGGCCGATGCGGCTTCGGCGGCAGCCTCGGCCTCGGCGCCCGCCGTGGCCACCACCTCAGGCGCGGCTTCAGCGCCTTCCAGTGAAGCGGCTGCAGCCACCACGCCAGCGGCATCAGCGCCACCAGCGCTGCAGGTGCCACCACCTTTGCCACCGGTGGCGTCAGATGCACCACAGGGCGCCGTGGCGTCCGCACCCGCGCCCACCGCAGCGGTGTTGCCCCCAGCGTCCACACCGCCACGAACTGGTCCCGCTCCTTCACAGGCCGCTTCGCAGCCCATGCCCAAAGCGTCGGCCCCTGCCACCG
>JBCNOJ010000475.1:0-3577 GCA_039593925.1 Acidovorax sp. | reverse complement strand
CTATTTGGCACATTTGCGCACCTGCAGCCCAGCGCGCGGGTTCGGGCTGTCTGCCGGGCGCGCCAGCGCGTGCCGGTACCTGCCTATCCAGCGGGATCACCCCGGCAGAGTTGCGGCGCCAGGACGGCCTAGGCGCTGGCGCCCTTCAAACCCGCTGCGTGGTGCGCCAGGTGGTCGGCCATGAAGCTCTGCACGAAGTAATAGCCGTGGTCGTAGCCCGCGTGGTGCCGCAGGGTGAGTGGCTGGCCAATGGCGGCGCAGGCGGCTTCCAGCAGCTGCGGGTGCAGCTGGTCGGCCAGAAACTTGTCGGCCAGGCCCTGGTCGATGAGGATGCCGCCGGGGTAGGGCGCAACGGGCTGGTGCTGCATGAGCACGGTGGCGTCGTGCTCCAGCCATTGGGTGCGGTCATCGCCCAGATAACCGCTGAAAGCTTTGACGCCCCAAGGGCACTGTATGGGCGCACAGATGGGCGCGAAGGCCGACACCGTCTTGAAGCGGCCGGGGTGGCGTAGTGCCAGGGTAAGTGCGCCGTGCCCGCCCATGCTGTGCCCGAAGATGCCCACGCGCTCGCCGTCAATGGGCAACTGCGCCGTCACCTGAGGAAGCAGGTCGTCCAGGAGGTAGCTTTCCATGCGCCAGTGGGTGCGCCAGGGTTCCTGCGTGGCATTGAGGTAGAAGCCTGCGCCAATTCCGAAGTCCCAGCTGGCAGTGGCGCCCGGCAGAGACTCGACCGCGTCGCCGCGGGGGCTGGTGTCGGGTGCGATCAGCGCCAGGCCCAGCTCCGCCGCCAGGCGCTGGGCGCCAGCCTTGATCGCAAAGGTTTCCTCGTTGCAGGTCAGGCCCGCCAGGTACAGCACGGCGGGCACGGGGCCATGGCTGGCCTGGGGCGGCAGGTAAACCGCAAACTTCATCGGCAGGCCGATGGCGGCAGAGTCGTGCCGGTAGAAGCGCTGCTCGCCACCGAAGCAGCTGTGGCTTGCCAGGAGTTCAAAGGGTTGGGGCATGTGTGTGGTGCTCTGTTTTGTATAGCTGCCAGCGCACGGCAAGAAAGGGTTCTTGGCCGTTTCGTTCTGAATCCATTGGTTGGCAAGCGCTGACAGCTATGAAATGTGTAGTGGCGTTGCCGCAGCGTCAGGCCGCGTACTTGACCACCGAGCGGATCGACTTGCCTTCGTGCATCAGGTCGAACGCCTCGTTGATGTCCTTGAGGCCCATGGTGTGGGTTACAAATGGCGCGAGCTGGATCTTGTCGGCCATCGCGTCTTCGACCATGCCGGGCAGCTCGCTGCGGCCCTTGACGCCGCCAAACGCCGTGCCCAGCCATTTGCGGCCGGTGACGAGCTGGAACGGGCGGGTGCTGATCTCCTGCCCAGCGCCGGCCACACCGATGATCACGCTCTGGCCCCAGCCGCGGTGCGCGCATTCCAGTGCGGCGCGCATCACGTTCACGTTGCCGATGCACTCAAAGCTGTGGTCCACGCCCCAGGTCGTCATCTCCACGATGACCTGCTGGATCGGCTTGTCGTAGTCCTTGGGGTTCACGCAGTCGGTCGCGCCAAAGGTGCGGGCCAGGTCGAACTTGCTGGGGTTGGTGTCGATGGCGATGATGCGCCCGGCCTTGGCCAGCTTGGCGCCCTGGATGACGGCCAGGCCAATACCGCCCAGGCCGAACACGGCGACGGTGTCGCCCTCCTGCACCTTGGCGGTGTTCTTCACGGCGCCCAGGCCCGTGGTCACGCCGCAGCCCAGCAGGCAGACCTGCTCGGGGTTGGCGTTGGGGTTGACCTTGGCCAGCGACACCTCGGCCACCACGGTGTATTCGCTGAAGGTGCTGCAGCCCATGTAGTGGTAGATCGGCTGGCCGTTGTAGCTGAAGCGCGTGGTGCCGTCGGGCATCACACCCTTGCCCTGCGTGGCGCGCACGCTCACGCACAGGTTGGTCTTGCCGCTCTTGCAGAACAGGCATTCGCCGCATTCGGCGGTGTACAGCGGGATCACATGGTCGCCGGGCTTCACGCTGGTCACGCCTTCGCCCACTTCCACCACGATGCCGGCGCCTTCGTGGCCCAGCACCACGGGGAATAGGCCTTCGGGGTCGTCACCGCTCAGGGTGAAGGCGTCGGTGTGGCACACGCCGGTGTCGGTGATCTTGATAAGCACTTCGCCCTTCTTGGGCGGGGCCACGTCGATCTCGACGATCTGCAGGGGTTCTCCGGCTTTGAAGGCAACGGCGGCGCGGGATTTCATGGGGTGGTCCTTTCGGTCAATCGGGAGAGGGTGTTTTTTGGGGGGGGCTATTTGAGGTACGAGCGGAGCAGGGCCAGCGTTTCGTCCACGGCCTCTTGCGACGGAGCGGGCTTTTCGGCCAGCGTCTCGCGCACGTGGCTGTCCAGCAGGTCGGTCATCAGGCCGTGCACGGCCCCGCGCATGGCGGCCAGTTGCTGCAGGATGCGCGCGCAGTCGCTGCCGGCTTCCACCGCACGCTCCAGCGCTTCGGCCTGGCCTTTGATACGGCGCAGCCGGGTGACGGCGCGGCGTTTGTCTTCGGCGGAGTGGGGCATGGTGGGACGGCTGACCGGTGCAGATGCTTTGTACTGGGGGTGAGTATAAAACAGTGGTGCTTATTGGATAAGCGCAAGACCTTGTAAAAATCGGTTTACTAGGGGGCAGTACCACCGTTGCGGCAGGTTGATCAGCCTGCGCAAAATGCAAAAAAAGCCCAGGCCTTGCGGGTGGGCAAGGTCTGGGCTTCAAGCCCCCATTTCCGGGGTTGCGGGCACGGGGGAACTCCGGAGACAACTCAGGTCTGCAAGGGCATCAATCCTCCACAAACGCCTCCTCGCGCTTCTTGCTCACCGAGGGCAGCAGCACGATCACCATCAGCACCACCGACACCGCCAGCAGCGTGGCCGACAACGGGCGGGTGACCAGCACGCTCCATTCTCCGCGCGAGAGCAGCAGCGCGCGGCGCAGGTTCTCTTCCATCATCGGCCCGAGGATCAGGCCCAGCAGCAGCGGCGCCGGCTCGCATCCGAGCTTGTGGAACACGTAGCCGACCACGCCGAACACCGCCACCATCCAGATCTCGAAGGTGTTGTTGTTCTCGGAGTACACGCCGATCGCGCAGAACAGCACGATGGCCGGGAACAGCCACTTGTAGGGAATGGACAGCAGCTTGATCCACAGGCCGATCATCGGCAGGTTCAGAATGATCAGCATCAGGTTGCCGATCCACATCGACGCGATCAGGCCCCAGAACAGCTCGGGGTTGCTGGTCATCACCTGCGGGCCAGGCTGGATGTTGTGGATGGTCATCGCGCCCACCATCAGCGCCATCACGGCGTTGGGCGGAATGCCCAGCGTGAGCAGCGGGATGAACGAGGTCTGCGCACCGGCGTTGTTGGCCGACTCCGGCCCCGCCACACCGCGGATATTGCCCTGGCCAAACGGCACTTCGCCGGGCTGCAGCTTGGACTTCTTCTCCAGCGTGTACGACGCGAACGACGACAGCAGCGCGCCACCGCCGGGCAAGATGCCCAGGGCCGAGCCCAGCGCCGTGCCGCGCAGCACGGCGGGC
>JBCNOJ010000474.1:0-3579 GCA_039593925.1 Acidovorax sp. | reverse complement strand
CAGCGGGTGGCCATTGCGCGCGCCCTGGCCATGGAGCCGCAGGTGCTGCTGTGCGACGAAATCACCTCGGCGCTGGACCCTGAGCTGGTGGGCGAGGTGCTGCGTGTGGTGGAGTCGTTGGCGCAAGAAGGCATGACGCTGATGATGGTCACCCATGAAATGGCTTTTGCCCGCAAGGTGAGTGACCGGGTGATCTTCATGCACCAGGGGCGCGTGCATGAATCCGGCACGCCGTCGCAGCTGTTTGGCAATCCGCAGACCCCGGAATTGCAGCAGTTTCTGTCGTCGCTGCACGACTGAGGAATCAAGGGGCCGGGCCCCAAAGCACAGGGCCCGTGCACGCCCTGGAGTTCCAGCATGCACGGGCCCACGGGCACCAATGGCCCGCCAACATTAGCGAAGGGCGCTGCCCTTGTGCGGCATGGCGTCCGCCTTCAAGGGAACTGCCCGGTCAGGGTCAGGAGTTCGCGCCTTTCTCAAATTCTTCGCGGGACAACATCCCGTTCTTATCAGTGTCCAGCTCCTTGAAGCGCTGGCCAATGGCTGGCAGCTTGGACGCTTCCTGAGGGCTGAGCTGACCATCCTTGTTCGCGTCTGCCCGGTCGAAGGCCATGGACGCGGCTTGCGGCGACGTGCGGCCCGATGGGCCTGACGAAAATTCTGAGCTCGGCGAAGGGGCTGATTTCTCGGCAGGCCCAAACGATGGTGACGGGGAAGAAGAAGTTTGCCCCTGCGCTTGCAGGGCGCCCGCTCCTCCGAGGGAGATGGCGGCAAAAAGCATCACGCTGCGGGTGTCGAACAGGGTGCGTCGTTGCAGTGCTTTGTTCAAAGCAGAACTCCTTGGAAGTTGAACAGGACTCCATTGCACCTCGGTCATGCGGTAAGCGCCAGCACTCTTGCCGCCTGTTGCCTTGATCAACATTTGCCAGCGCGGTGTAACCCCTGGTGCCCCGTTTGTGTAGGACATAGATCGGAATGTAGCCAGAAGTACATTGCGCCAGTTTGGGACGACCGGCCTGCCCGGGCGCGTCCTACAGGCGCGTCGTGCGGAAGGCAAAACAATGGCATTCACCACTTCGCTGGTTTTCATTGTTACTGACCAAGGAGCTACTTACTATGCAAAAGCAAACTGTTCTCGCCGCCCTCGCCACCATCGCCTGCTCTGCAGCCTTGGCCCAAGCGCCCGCACCCGTCACCGCTCGCCCCGCTGCCGAGGTGAGCCCCATCGCATCGGGCGGCCCTGCCGCCGCCAATGCCCAAAATCGCGTGGACCAACGCACCTACCAAAACGCCAAGGCACCCGCCGACCCTGCCAAGGGTGATGGCCGTGGCGCGCCTGCTGCAGAGATCAACCCCAGCGCAGCAGGCGGCAAGGCAGCAGCCAAGGCTGATGCCCGCGTGAACGCCCGTCTGATGGACACCAATGGCGATGGCATGGTCTCTCGCGCTGAGTGGGATGCCTACCATGCGAACGCATGGAACCAGATGCAGCCCACCAACGCTGGCGTATCCACGGCAGACATCGACCGCCTGAACCGCACGTCGATGACGCACTAATCAAGACGGCTGGCGGCCGTGCTTCGCACGGCCCAGCTTCAAAGCCCCGCATGCCCTTGCGCACGCGGGGCTTTGGTGTTTTCAAAAATGCCTCACCGGTGCGTGTGGCGTAGCGCAGAATGGGTACATGCATCACGCCATCGCGGTTGGCGTGTGCCTTCACAAGCACCCACCCTTACCCAAGAATCTGCCATGGGCAATCGACTCACACAAATCGCCACACGCACTGGTGACGCAGGCACTACTGGCCTGGGCAACGACCAGCGTGTCTCCAAGAACAGCCTGCGCATCCACGCCATGGGAGATGTGGACGAGCTCAACTCCCACATCGGTCTGCTGCTCTGTGAGCCCCTGCCTGACGCGGTGCGGGCGCTGCTGGTAGAGGTGCAGCACCAGCTGTTCAACTTGGGCGGCGAGTTGTCGATCCCCGGCTACGAGTTGCTCAAGGGAGGCGCCGTGCTGGCGTTGGACGAGGCGCTCGCGCACCACAACGCAGCATTACCGCGTCTGCAGGAATTCATTCTTCCTGCAGGCACGCGTGCGGCAGCGCAGGCCCATGTGTGCCGTACGGTGGCGCGCCGCGCAGAGCGCGCCGTGGTGGCCCTCGGTAACGAAGAGGCCTTGAACGACTCGCCGCGGCAGTATCTGAACCGTCTTTCCGATCTGATGTTCGTGCTGGCACGTGTGCTCAACCGCATGGATGGCGGAGATGATGTGTATTGGAAAAGCGAACGACTGGCGCATCAAAATGCTATTGAATAGATAGCTATTGGCGCTTACCCATCAAGCGCTGGGGACTCATCTACTTAAAATTCTTCCTGGCCTTTGGGACTGGCGCTGCCCCATTAAGGGCAGCCGAGCAAGGACCGACTGCAGCGGGCCGTCCCGGAGCGCGAAGAGAGAAGAGAGAAGGGGGAAAGGGGAAGGCGCGAAGTGCCTGAGGGGCGTGCGCTATCTCGGAGACAGGATCGCCATGGTGAGCCGCGACACACAGGTCAGCTCGCCAGCCTCGTTGTGCATATCGATGTGCCACACGTGCGTGGTGCGGCCGATGTGCACCGGCTTGGCCGTGCCGGTCACCCAGCCGCTGGTGGCAGAGCGCAGGTGGTTGGCGTTGATGTCCAGGCCCACGGCGCGGTAGCCTTCCTCCAGGCTGTAGTAGGCGCCGGTGGAGCCCAGCGATTCGGCCAGAACCACGCTGACACCGCCGTGCAGCAGGCCGAACGGTTGCACGGTGCGGTGGTCCACCGGCACCCGCGCGCGCAGAAAATCGTCGCCCACTTCGGTGAATTCAATGCCGAGGTATTCGACGGCGGTGTTTCGGTTGGCGGCCTTCAGCAGGTCCAGATCGATGGGCTTCTTCCAGATGGGCATGGTGTTCAACGGGCGGCAGGGCCAAGTCAGTGCAAGCCGCCGATTGTGCCAATCCCGTGCGGGGCCCCCAGACCCCGACCGTGGGCCATCCCACCTCAGCCGACGAACTTGCCGTTGGCGCCCATCACCCCCAGGTCCAGAAAGCGCGAGCCCACGTAGGGTGCGCCAGCGGCGTAGTCGATGGACAGGCCACCCAGATCGCTGCTGCGGATGCCAGCCAGTGCGTTGCGCAGCTTGGCGCGGGTCAGGTCGCGGCCGGCACGCTCCAGGCCTTCGGTGAGCACGCGGGCGTTCACATAGCCTTCAAAACTGCGTGCCGAGAACTCCTGAAAGCCTTGCGCGCGCATGGCTTTTTGGTACTCGCGCACCAGTGCCACGCTGGTGCGGCCCGCGTCGGGCAGCACCATCGACAGCGCAATGCCAGAGGCCTTGCCGCCCAGCTGGCGCAGGTTGTCGCCCGACAGCGCCACGCTGGTGGCGGCCAGTGGCGTGCTGGGTGAGACTTTCTTGAACTCGTTGACCAGCGTGGCGGTGATGTCGCCCGCCGTGCCCAGCAGCACTGCATTGGGCTTGGCGGCCATCATGATGGTCTCGCTGATGATTGCAGATGATCCCTCTCTCATCACCATGCCGAAAAACAACGTGATG
>JBCNOJ010000473.1:0-3517 GCA_039593925.1 Acidovorax sp. | reverse complement strand
TGATCGGGCGCGGCGACACACTGCAAAGCCTCAACACACACGGCCTGTACCCGGCGGGCGAGGGCGCAAGCTACGCGGGCGGCATTCTGTCGGCCGGGGTTGACGGCATCAAGGTGGGCGAGGCGGTGGCGCGGAATATTCTGGCAAACGCCTGAGGCAGCGTTGCTACGCCCCTCTTCACATGCCCATTCTTTTTTCTACCGCCACGCGCGCAGGTAAACCGCTGGCCAAGGCGTACCAGCGCCACGGCATTTGCAGCGCGGTGGGCCTTGCGCACCGACCCCGACCTGGCCACGGCTGCCGATCAGCCGGGCCTGCGCAGCAGGAAGAACTCGCGCGGGTTTACTTGCGCTGCAAGAAGTCCACAGCCAGCGCTGCCAAGGTGCGGGCGCCCACCGGCAGCTGGTCCTCGTCGATGTCGAACAGCGGCGAGTGGTTGGACGGCGCCGTTTTGAAATCCTTGCCTTTGGGTGGTGCACCCAGGAAATAGAAGAAGCCTGGTGCCACTTTCTGGAACTCCGAAAAGTCCTCCGAGCCGCTCACCTTGGGGATGATCATGGCTTTGCCGCCCGACGCCAGCTTGAGCGCGGGCAGCGACGCCGCCGTCAGCTCGGCCGGGTTGGTGGTCACCGGGTAGGCCACGGGGCCAAAGCGCACCTTGGCCTTGGCGCCGCTGGACGCCGCAATCGACTCGGCCGTGGTGGTGATGCGCTTGAGCGCTTCTTGCCGCATGCCTTCGTCGAACGTGCGCAGCGTGCCCAGCATCTCCACGCTGTCGGGAATGATGTTGTAGCGCGTGCCGCCCTGGATCTGGCCGATGGTGATGACCGCCGGTTCCTGGCTGATGTTGAGCTGGCGGCTCACCACCGTCTGAAGCCCCAGCACCACCTGGCTGGCTGCCACCACCGGGTCGACCGCGTTCCAGGGCGACGAGCCATGGCCGCCACGCCCTTCCACCTCAATGCGGATGTTGTCCGAGCCGGCCATCAGCGGGCCGCTGCGGTAGCCCACCACACCCGACGGCAGATTGGCCGTGATGTGCAGGCCGTAGATGGCCTGCACGTCCTTCAATGCGCCCTCTTCCACCATGGCCTTGGCGCCAAAGCTGGGAACCTTGCCGTTGGCATCGGGCTCCACCGGCGCGCCTTCTTCGGCGGGCTGGAAGATGAACTTGACCATGCCGGGCAACTGGGCCTTCATGCCCGCCAGCGCCTCGGCCGCGCCCATCAGCATGGCCACGTGGGCATCGTGCCCGCAGGCGTGCATCACGGGTACTTCCTTGCCCAGGTAGTTCGCCTTGGCCTTGCTGGCAAACGGCAGGCCGGTGTTCTCAGGCACGGGCAGCGCATCCATGTCGGCGCGCAGGGCCACCACCTTGCCGGGCAAGCCGCCCTTCAGCGTGCCGACCACGCCAGTGCCGCCCACGTTGGTCTGCACGTCCATGCCCAATTTCTTCAGGTGATCGGCCACAAGCTTGGCGGTGCGCACTTCCTGGCCCGAGAGTTCGGGGTGGGCGTGGATGTCACGGCGCCAGTTGACCATCTTGGGCGCCACGGCGTTCACGGCAGCGTCGATGGTTTGCAGGCCAGCGGCGTCCAGGGCTTGAGCCTGGGCGGACGATGCGAACGTCAGCCCGCCGAGAAGCAGGCCAGCGGCCAACGAAATGGCAGTAAGGGGTTTGTGCATGAGGCAGATCCGTGCAGAAAGTGAAAACGAAAGAGGAACGCAGCAAAAAACGCACGTTCATGCTATGGGCCCACCCCACACCACAGACAAGCGAAAATGGCCAACCACAGAGCCAATATCGCCATGCCCCATTCATCTGTCCCGTCTGCGACGGCACCGGTTTTTCGCATCGACATCCCGCTGCTGCCCGAATCGGCGGTGGGCAACGCACTGCAGTTCATCGACCTTTTGCGCAGCGCCAACCTGCTGGCCGGTTTGCGGGGCGGTGCGGGCTCACCCCGCCTGGCCTGGCGGCTGCTGAATGACCAGGGTCAGCCCCTGCCCCAACAACCGGGCCCGCTGGCGGCCTATACGCAGCCCACGGCGGCACCTGCCGAGGGGCCGGCATTCGCCTGGTTCATTCCCTCCTTCCACGCGGCGGACATCCCGGCCATCCGCGATGTGGCGTCGCGCCACCGGCCTCTCTCGCGCCAGATCGGCATTGCGCTGGATGCCGGGCACAAAGTGCTCACCGTGGGCAACGGTGCCTGGCTGGCGGCGCAGAGTGGGCGCCTGCAGGGCCGCCGCGGCTGCCTGCCATGGTTCTACCTGGCCGGGTTTGAGCGGGACTTTCCCGAGGTGGTGCTCGACGCCGGCAACGACCTGAGCGATGACGGCCCCTGGCTCAGCTGCGCGATGCCCCACAGTTTGGGTGAGATGGCGATTGCCCTGGTGCGCCATGCGCTGGGCGATGCGCTGGCCCAGACCTGCGCCAGCGTGCTGCGGCCCGACCACGACCGCGCCCGGGCCGCCCTGCAGGCCAACGCGCAGCAACACATCCCCGCCACGCGCGACAGCACCCTGGCCCGCGCCATCGCCTTCATGGAGAACCATCTGGACGAGCCCTACTCGCTGGCCCGGCTGGCCGAGGCAGCAGCGGTGAGCCCGCGCACCTTGCTGCGGCACTTTCAGCAGGAGCTGTCGCAGTCGCCGCTGGACCACTTGCACAGCCTGCGCTGCGCACGCGCCAAGGTGCTGCTGGAGGTGACGCTGGAGAGCGTGCCCAGCATTGCAGTGGCCTGCGGCTATAGCGACCCCGCCGCGTTCCGCCGCATCTTTGTCCGCTACACCGGCATGGCCCCGGCCGAGTACCGCAAGCGCCATGCGCTGCGCGCACCGCGGCGGCGCTGGCGAGTAGAAGTCCGTTGATCGGTCACAGCCAGCACCGACACAAGCGCCGTTGTGCAGCACCCCTGCGGCATCAAGCGGTTGACAAGTTGTCCACCCATGCGCCGTTACCCACTTCTAGAATTTGGGCACGACCTGCGCGTCTGCAGGCGGAGCCCACCACCATGCCCGACTTGTTGTTGAACTGTGAGCTCGCTGAACGCCACAGCCCCGGCCTGCACCGAGGCCAGGTGGCGTTTCAGATGGAGAGCCCGTCGATCTCGACCCGTGAGCTGATTGCCCTCAGCGTGCGGGCCCACCTGGCCTTGCAGCGCATTGCGCGCGCCAGCGTGGCCTCGCAGGCAGAGGCTGCGCCCCCTGCGCCCACGCTGACACAGTCCTTGATTGATGAAGGGCTAGCGCAGGGGCGCGTGGCCTTGCCCCGGCCACCAGAGCCTGCCAGCGAGCCCGACGCCATGGCCCAGGAGCACGCCGAAATTCACCGCGCCCTGGTGGCCTTCGAAGCGGGCGAGTTCCAGATGGTGGTCGATGGCACGCTGTACCGGTCGCACGCCGAGTTGCATTTGACGGACAGCTCGCACGCCGTTTTTTTGAGATTGCGTCCGCTGGTCGGCGGATGAAAGGAACCCATGACTGAACAGTGGATGGCAAGCGCCGCGCAACA